>DATDYG010000095.1:0-10947 GCA_035289085.1 Candidatus Bilamarchaeaceae archaeon
TTTCCCCAGCCGATGCCGCGCGTGTTCGAAGCGCGCTGGAGCGCATTTAATTACAATTATAAATCTTGACCTTCAGAATGGTTCGATCCCATGGCGACCGAACTATTGGATTTTTGGGTAGTGATATTCTTCTCTTTACTGGGAGTGATACTGACGACCCGGTTGAAGTTACCCAGTGTGGTAGGCGTACTCTTTTTTGGCGTGCTGGTCGGTCCCCATGCGCTCGGGTTGGTAGGCGATACCGAAATCATCCCGCTGCTCTCCGAACTGGGTGCCATCCTGCTATTGTTCTTTATCGGCATTGAATTCAATGTGGATAAAATACTGAAATTCGGTTTGCGTGCCGCGTTGGTCTTTCTCCTGAAATTTGGGACGGTGTTCCTGCTCACCTACATTGCCGCCCTGCTGCTCAACCTGGAAATCCTGGATGCGCTGCTCATCGCAGTCCTGCTCTCCTTTTCGAGCACCGCCATTTTCGCACGACTGGTTTCTGATTCCGTTATCCAGAACCGCGAAGAAACCCTTTTCGTATCCGCCGTGCTCATCATCGAGGACATCTTTGCCATTTTCATCCTAACTGCCCTTTCCCACCTGCGCCTTTCCGAAGCAGTGTCCCTCGAATCGGTTTTCCTCTCTACCCTTGTTTCCCTGCTGATCCTTTCCTTTTCCTACCTGGTACTGCGCTGGGCGGTCGTTCGCCTTTCCATATGGCTGGAAGAAAAAAACATGGAAGCGCAGTTGTTTTCCGCGCTTTCCCTGTGTGCGCTGCTCAGCTCCATCGCGGTGTTCTTCGGATTGAGCCCAGCCATCGGTGCGTTTTTGGCGGGCAGTGTCTTCTCGTCCACACCCGTCTTCCGCAAGGTGGAACATGCCCTCCAGCAGCTCATCCTGCTGTTTTCCGCCTTTTTTTTCTTCTCTATCGGTATGCAGGTAAACCCGGTCTTTCTGCTGGCCGCCTTCGGCATCATTCTGTTCTTTACGCTCCTTAACCTGTTCCTGAAATTCTTCTCCGTTTCCCTCTCCAGCTATCTGCTCGGCTATGAAAGCCGTTCGGCCGTTTTTTCCGGCCTGCTGCTGCTCACGATCAGCGAGTTTGCGTTGCTGATCGCCATCCAGGCCAATGGCCTCACTTCCTTCGATCTGGTTTCTTTTTCCGCGGCATTGCTTTTCTTTTCCGGTTTGGGTGCTGCCCTGCTTTTTCCGCTGGAAGCTTCCATCAATGCCAAGCTAAGTGCGGTTTTTCCTTTATCCACCAAATCCCGGCTGAAAAACCTTTCCCTATATATGGATCAGTTTGTCAGCCGCTTTGAACCCGGTGGTGCGTTCTACCAGGCCTTCATCGGTCATGCACGCCAGCTATTCTCCTATGGCGCATTCGTTGTTCTGGTCGTTGCCTCTTTTTCCATTATGCAACCCTACCTGCTTCCTTTGCTCTCCTATAGCCTCGGACCCATACGCGGAACGGATCTTCTTATGATCGCCATCATTCTCTATCCATCCTACCGCCTGCTTCAGATTATCCACGTGCTCCTGGGCGAATTCGCCGAAGCGTTCCACCGGGTGGACCGGAGCCGGACCAATGGGAAAAACCGCATGCTGGCAGATTTTTTCTTTTTTTTCTTTTTCTTCAGCCTTTCTTTTCTCCTGCCTCTCGTCCTCTCTTTACTTTCCCTGCCCCATTTCCTCCAAACCATTTCCCTCGTGCCCCTGTTCATCAGCTTTGCATTCGTCTGGGATCTGGCCCACCTGGCCACCCTCCGGCTGCGCCCTTCCTCCAAACCCGCTTCCCGCTAGCCGATACAGCCATTTAAAAATTTCTCTCCCCCACTCTATACCTATCCCGTCCTAGCTCAAGAAAACTTTTTAGTAAAAAAGTTTTCATTCAAAAACTGACTGAAAAGTTTCGAGCAATGGTAGAGCGGTCGGCTGTAGGTAGTTTGCTGGCATTTTAGCCAGTTTTGGGCCGCCTTTTCCTAAAAGGCGGAAACCGACAGGTTGCTGGTTCAATCCCAAGCCTTTTGACATTTGCCTTTCTCAGGGCAAAAGGCTAGGGTTTACCCAAAAACCCTTCAGTAATTCTGGGGAATACGTCCGGCGGACGGGATTTTTTATTTTTTCAAAATCTTTTCACCAAACACTCAGGGTGCGCGGAAGCCAACGTCTTTAGACATTGGAGGAAGCGATGTCATGAACGTCGAAACGTTGTCGTAATCGACGATTCGATTACGAACATGCTCGTGGACGTATCGACGTCCACGACATCCCGAGGACTCCAAGAACGATGCGTCGTTCTTGTAGTTAGCCCTGGGAGTGTGTCACAGGTCTTTCTAAGTATGGCGGATTGTTGTATATTTAAAATCTAATTTGATTCAAAGTTTTTTATGAAATTCCTCTACAATGTTCCGGCATTGCTGTACCGGAAAGCCCTTATCGTAGGCGATACGCATTTCGGTATTGAGCGGCGCTTGCGACAGCAGGGAATCCGTGTTTTGAATGTCAGCGAACAGCTGGCCGATAAGCTGATTAATGTGGCAAAAGAAAACAAAGCCAAAAAAATCATTTTTTTAGGTGATGTGAAAGACCCCATAACTACGGTAGATCCAATTACAAAAAAAATTTTCCAGAAATTAAAAAAGGAATTCGAACTTATCGTTGTCCGGGGCAACCACGATGGGGGAATTGAGGAATTGGACGTTAAAACCGCTCCGAGCGAAGGGTTGTTGTATGGTGAACTCGGCTTGATCCATGGCCATGCGTGGCCGGATAAGAAATTGATGAAGGCCAAGTACCTCGTATCCGCCCATCAGCATCCGCAGATCGCTTTCACCGACGCGTTTGGGAAAAAGCACACTGAACCCATATGGGTCGTGGCCCAGGCCGATGCCGTAAAAATAAAAAAATTCTATCCCAAAGGCAATCCCCGCATTCAATTAATCGTTGTTCCCGCATTCAATCCATTGGTTGGTTCTACAATTGGTAAATTGTCGCAGGAGCAGCTGGGACCGCTGTTGAACAACAACCTATTTAAATGGAACGAAGCATTAATGTATAAATTGGGCGGGAATTCTCTAGGAAAAATAAATGATACATAACTCTGGCTGGTGGCATGGGTAAACGGCGACGTGGAAGGGAACGCTTAGAAAGGTGTGGTTCTTGCGGACGAGGAGTCCCCCGCGCAAAGGCAGTATCTTTTAGCCGCCGCAGCGTGTATTCTACCGACCTCAAAGGCAAAGATGCCGAAAACGTCACGGCCACGATTGACCGGGAGATGTACTATTGCATCAGCTGTGCGAAGCATCGTGGTATTTTTGAAAAGTTAAAGCAACGTCTGGCCCGCCAGCGCGAACGGGCATATCTCCGCTAACGGTGTTTGGTTATGGAAGAATTTCAGTTGGATGGAAAAAAATATGTGGCGTTAGAACAGCATCTGGGAAATCTGCCCCTGATTGTTGTAAAGGCAAAGAACGGATATATCGCATGCAGCTATATCGATAAGCAAACCGCCGAAAAAGTCGGTGATGTAGCTGCCTTTGTATCGGGTGTCAAGACCGTAGACGATTTCATGAAAGCCAAAATTCGCCACACCACCACCTGGGCGGAAAATATCGGCATCCGGGAAGGCATGAGCGTGAAGAAGGCGCTGGAACTGATGGATGTCAGCGACGATGGTAAATAACCGTAACCAGCAGCAACGGAAGAAAATATAGTAGCAGGCATTGATAATCCTGGATACGATTTATATTCTCCACTTTTTGCCTGCAGAGTTCCTGCGTTACCTCCGCCCCGAAAAGAAAGCTGTCTGCATCGCTGGGCGGAATGGATGCGCATGCAGCAGGGTCCCTTGTTAATGTGGCCACGTCCATCAGGCACATATCCGCCTGTCCGGGTGCCGTATTTATATCCACCCTCCGGATCTGCTCGCAATACCCAATGGCACCTCCGCCATCCTCCAGGGCGGCATAGCTGATCGCGGTTTCATGCAGGCAGTACGCCTTATCCACCCCTTCCTCCGATTCGCATTCGCCAGGCCCCCGAAGCCCGAATGCACCTGTTAGGAGCAGCACGGCAACAACGGCAACCCATCCGTAACGTCCCATATTAGCCCTTTTTGCCGGTATAGGGTTTCAACAGTCGCTTGGCCTTGTCCAGAACAATCCGGATATCCTTTTCGCTTTTGGTTCCGGCGCAAATAACTTTCCCGTTCTTAAAAAGCAATAGGCTGGCCTTGGGTTCCTTGAACTTCAGTATCGCGCCCGGAAACTGCTCCGGCTCGTATTCCACATCCCGCACCTTATAGGCGATGCGGTAAAGATCAAGCTCCATGCCCAGGTTGGCGGATGCGACGATATTGGTGATCTCAATCTTAGGTTTTTTCCGTTTAATAATCCGCTTCGCATAAGGCAGCAGCATCTTGATCGTTTTTTCAATCGTTTTCTCGATCATGCTGCGTTTTTTGCATCCGACGCATACGACCTTCCCGTTCTTAAAAAGCAATAGGCTGGCCTTGGGTTCCTTGAACTTCAGTATCGCGCCCGGAAACTGCTCCGGCTCATATTCGATTTCCTTTATCTTTTGTGCCAACGAAAAAAGATCCAGTTCCAGTCCCAAACTGGCCGAGGCCACCATGTTCGTAATTACAAATTCCGGTTTTTTTGTCACTGCATCACCTGTTCCTGCCTTTTTAAATGTCTCCGAATATTTAAAAAGACCCCCCTATTTAAAAAGACTCGTCTTCACATGCTATTCTATGAAAAGATCGAGGGGATTGCTGTCTACACAGACCCAGAAGTTCAAGGCCCGTACGCGGCTCACCCCTAGTGATTACATTAGGAATTTCCCGTTAAACAGCACCGTAGTTATCGTGCCGCATCCCTCCCCCAAAGGACAGCCGTCGCTGCGCTACAGCTATCGTCATGGAAGAATCGTAGAAAAACGCGGCAAGAGCTATCTGCTGGAAGTAACAGATGGAAACAAGCAAAAAAGACTTATTGTGCATCCCATCCATCTGATGCAAGCAATCCAAGGGTGAGAGATATGAACGTTGTTTCTACAAAAGCAGTGGGTGTCGGTACCGTTAAAAAGATTCTGGGAGAACGGGCCAAGGATGAAGAGCTCGGATACGAACAGCAGCAGAGCTTGGAACATGCAGAAAAATTTGCCCAACTGGACGAGAAAGCCACAGCCAAACTGGTGGAAGACCTGTGCAAAGTAGAAAAACTGACCGAAGAGACCGCCTTTAAAATCGCGGATGTTTTGCCGCGTCAGCCGGAGACGCTTGCCGCCATCCTGGTTAAGGACAAGGTTGATCTTACCGAAGAGGAGCTTAGGAATGTATTGGGCATCTTACAGAAAACGTCGAAGTAGGGGGAAACGATATGGAAGATTATGCATGGGTGGTGGAGTATTTGCCCTCCGGCCGCCCTTCTCAAATTTATCGCGAATCCATCGTCCAGCTGGTGGGCGACAAATTCTTTACATTGCTCGAAGCCACGGTTAAGCCCGACGCTTCGCTTATGCTGGGGCAAAAAGTGTACGTCGGAAAGGAAGGCCGGCAGGAGGTTGAGCGGATCAAGGGCCGCATCCAGTTTTCTGATCTTACCAACGCCAGCAAGGAAACGCTGCCGGCAGTACTGAAAAAGATCATTCAGTCCCGCGAAAAGGAATTCGTGGACTTCCTGAACCGGGCCCGCCCGGTATCCATCCGGGTGCACACGCTTGACCTGTTGCCAGGTGTCGGCAAGAAAAACATGGAAGCACTGTTGCAGGAGCGGGAGAAACAACCGTTTGAAAGCTTCGAAGACCTCAAAAAGCGTATCCCCACCATCACCGATCCCATGGCCATCTTTGTCCATCGTATCCTGAGTGAGCTACAGGGAAACGAAAAGTACTATTTATTCACCAAGCCGCCCAGCATCCGCGAACGGGGGCGAAGATACTAGGAACGATGGGCCCAGAAGGAATCGAACCTTCCATCTTCTGCGTTCTTAGGAATCCATGTAAGGCAGACGTCTTAACCGATCGACTATGGGCCCGAAACTTTTAGGAAAAGTTTCATCAAAACTTATTATTCAAAAACTGTTGGGTTACCTTTTTAATATCCAGTGGCACACTGCTTACCATGGTAGAATTCCTGAAGAAGCTGGCCACCATCATGTTCTACGCTGCGCTCCCCCTCCTCATCCCATTCTTTTATAGTTTATATCAGGAAGATGGAGGACATGTTTCTATTGGTGCGGTCATACTGATCCTGGCGCTCCCTGCCATCCCCGAGCTCATCAAGCACATTCTCCATACTGCCAAAAATTTCATCGATTCATTGTTCCATCCGGAAGTTCCCTGGAACTATGCGGAAATCATCCATATTAAGAATTTAGGAAAGCGGGTGGAATCGCTAACGTTGGGGGAAGCGCTGGCCTTAACCTCTATCGCATGGCTGGTTATCCCATTCATCGGTTCCCTACCCTATTATCTATACGGGTTATCGCCCATTGACGCTTTCTTTGAAAGCTTATCCGGATGGACCTCCACCGGTCTTTCCGTTATCCCGTCATTGGAGGGATTCCCCCCAAGCCTTCTGCTTTTCCGGAGCGTTACCCAATGGATCGGCGGTTTGGGTATCGTGGTATTGATGCTCACCGTTCTCCGTGGCCGTGAGGCAGCCCATTTCTTCAAGGCCGAGGGACGTACCTCCTCGGAAGTAGGGATTGGAAAAACCGTAGGCATGATCTGGAAAATTTACCTTTTCTTAACGCTCCTTGGAATCACACTGCTCTATGCTTTCCAGATGGACATATTCAATGCCATCAACCTCTCCATGAGCGGTATCTCCAGCGGCGGTTTCTTTCCCTTCGATTCCTATGATTTCATCAACGAGCAAAAATTCATCCTGACCGCTATTATGTTTCTGGGCGCCACGAGCTTTCTATTCTACAAACATCTGGGCAAAGGTCGAATGAAACGGGCGCTGTTCGATGAGGAGTTTTTGCTCTATCTTTCGGTTACGCTCATCGCTTTTCTCCTGGTCGTTTTTATTGGACGGGAAGATATATATAATACGTTCCTTAGTACTGTTTCTTCCATCACATCCGGCGGATTCGTTATCGGGGATATTACCATTCTGCATGATTTTGCCAAATATCTCCTCATTCTTCTGATGCTGAGCGGTGGAATGATGGGTTCGACTACCGGAGGGATTAAACTATGGCGCATCCTGATCGTCCTGAAAGGGATCATCCGCCATATCCGGTCGACGTTCCTGCCGCATGGGACGGTTCAAATCGTCAAAATAAACAGCCGCCCCATCGACGAATCCTTGGTGAATGAAAGCTCCATCTACATCTTCTCTTATCTTACCCTCTTCCTCTTCGCATCCGGTATCTTCATTGCATTTAACTATAACCTGGTAGATGCGTTGTTCCTGGTTGCATCGGCCATGGGCAACGTTGGGCTCTCCCCGGTTGCCCTGCATGCCATTGGCGATACAGCCAAACTCTTTTTAATGGTTTTAATGTACTTAGGTAGAATAGAGATATTCCCGAGTTTGGCATTGCTGAGATTTATCGGAGGCATGGTGAATAAATGAAAATAATCATCTTCGGCGGCGGCCGTGTCGGCAGAACGCTGGTCCAGATCCTCTCCGCCAAAAAATACGATACCACCCTGGTGGACAGCAGCAAGGAGGTGTGCGATTACCTGGCATCGGAATACAACATTAACGTCGTATGCGAAGATGCCACCGATCCAAACCTATTGGATGAGCTAAAGTTGAATACGGCGGATTTTGTTTTTGCCGTAACGGGCAACGAGGAGATCAACTTCCTGGTTTCCGTATATGCCAAACATTCCAACGCGAAACGCGTCATCTCCCGGGGTTCGGAAGCGAAATATTCCAAGCTCATGGAGCGTTTGGGCGTAGAGCCGCTTATCCCCGAGCTTACGCTTGCCCGCGATCTGGCCAATGCGGTGATGACGCCGGTCATCTCCCTGATGCTGGATCCTACCTACTCGCACATTGAACTCATCGAACAGGATGTCAACGGCAATTTAGTTAATAAAAAGGTAAGGGAAGTAAACAAAAAGAAGAATTTTACCGTGGTTTCTCTTTTCCAAGACAACAAGTTCATTTCTCCAGAGCCAGACACTCCATTGAAAAAAGGGATGAAAATCGTCGTTATCAAACACGGGGAGTAATACCAAATGCTTATCGGCCTTGTTGGAAAGCCCTCGTCGGGCAAATCCACGTTTTTCCAGGCGTTAACCAGCGTGCCGGTAGAACGATCGGCGCGTCCTTTTACTACGATAAAACCCAATCGGGGCATTGGCTATGTGGAAGTGGAATGCGTGGACAAGGATTTCAACGTCCAGTGCAACCCGCGGAGCGGATTCTGCATTAACGCGCGCCGTTTCGTTCCGGTGGAGGTGCTGGATGTCGCTGGCTTGGTACCCGGTGCCCATGAAGGGAAGGGCCTGGGCAACAAATTCCTCGATGATCTACGTCAAGCAGATGTGCTCATCCACATCATCGATTTATCCGGTTCCACGAACGAAATGGGCGAGCGCGTTGCCGTCGGTAGCTACGATCCTGCAAACGACATAAACTTCCTGGAAGCAGAGCTGAATTACTGGATCAAGGGCATCCTGGATGCCAACTGGGTAAAGCTTACCCGGGAAAGTCAGCAGGGCAAGAAAAACGACGAGGTAATGGCCGCCCAGTTCTCCGGCCTGGGGCTCAAAAGACACGCCATCCAGAAAACCCTCAAGCAGTTGAACCTGCAGGAAAAAAGGCTGAATGAATGGAATGAAGAAGAGAAGCTGCGCTTTGCCCAGTTGATGCGGGAATGGGGAAAACCCATTGTTATCGCTGCAAACAAATGCGACCTGCCGTCAGCCAAGGCCAATTATGAAAGGCTGAAAAAGCAGTTTCCGCAGTATCTCATTGTTCCGTGCTCCGCGGAAGCAGAAATCGCTTTGAAGGAGGCCGCGAAGAACGGATTCATCGAATACATCCCGGGCGATCCGGCATTCAAGGTCGCAAAAGACCCAAACGATCAGCAGAAGAAGGCGATGGATCTGCTGGCGGGCTTGCTAAAACAGTTCGGTTCCGCCGGCGTGCAGAAACTGCTCAATGCCGCCGTGTTCGATTTTCTTCACTACATGGCGGTATTTGCCGGTGGGCAGAACAAACTGGCCGATAAGGACGGCAACGTATTGCCGGATGTGTGGCTGTTGCCTCCGGGCAGCACGGCCATTGATTTCGCCGCAGCGATCCACACGGAATTCGCCAAGAAATTCATCAAGGCGGTGGATGCGAAAACCGGTCGGACGCACGGGGCGGACTATCCTTTAAAACACCGGGATGTGATTGAATTCATGTTTGGTAGATGATATGATCATCGTCCTAACCACGGTTTCCAAAAAATCCGATGCAGAAAAACTAGCGAAGGCGCTGGTAGCTAAAAAACTGGCTGCATGTGTGAATATCATCGCCACATCCTCCATCTACCGCTGGAAAGGAAAAGTCGTTAAGGAAAAGGAGTTTTTGCTTCTTATTAAAACCGCCAAACCCTATGAAAAAGTAGAGCGGTTCATCAAGAAGCATCATTCTTATGGGTTGCCGGAGATCATCTCATTTCCGATTGCCAAAGGATATAAAAAATATCTAGCGTGGTTGGCGAGAGGGCGATAGCGATGGACTGGAAAGAATTTTTTAAACACTCGATAAGTAAAATTCTTTTAGCCATGCTGCTTACCTTGGCAAGTTTATCTATTTTTACGTATGACCGCAGCGGCTGCCCCTCCGCCCCTGCAGGTGTACAGGTAATAGATTGCGGTTTTGCCAAGCGGGGGTTCCCCGTGCCATTTTATCAAAATACCCCAATACCCGCAAATCCGGAAATTTTGTGGCCCGAACTTATCGCGGATTTCATCTTTTTCTATCTGCTCTCTTCCCTGGCCATATACCTGTTGCCCCGATTGCGTTCATCTCGCTAGTTTTTTCTCCAACCCTTTTATCGTTCCGCTTGTTGCCTTCGCAATTGTTCTTGCCTTTTTTCCATTCAAATAATTCACCATGGCCAGAAATCCCAGCGTTTCCGGATAAAATTCCCGGTTGCAGCGGAGAATCGCGATGCTATCTTTATAGGAAACAAACTTCAACGCTACGTAGGAAAGCAGGTATTCCCCGAAAAACTTCAATGCTTCGTTGTAGATCCCCTTCTTTATCTCGCTTTCGTTAGCCGTTCCATTGGCTGGCTGGATCCTGCATGCAATATACCTTTTTCTTAATGCGCCGGCCTTCACCATTTGCTCAACCTTTTAATCCTTACTCCATAGAAATTAGCTATGGAACGAGTTTTAATCCTATCCGGAAGCGAGAGCGACAAGCCTATTGTAGATAAGATTACACAGGTGCTGGATGCATTCGGCGTGACCTACCAATACAAAGTGGCCTCCGCCCACCGCAATCCGCAAAAAGTAGATGAGTTAGTTCGCAATAGCCCGGCGGATGTGTTTATTGCTGTAACAGGTTTAAGCGCTGCATTGCCAGGAGTAATTGCTGCAAGGACAACTAAACCAGTAATCGGCGTACCTGTAAACGCTTCTCTTGACGGTCTGGACGCATTGCTCGCTACGGTGCAAATGCCTCCGAACGTTCCGGTTGCATGTGTTGGAATAGATAACGGGAAGAATGCAGGTGTTTTAGCCGTAGAAATCCTCGCTTTAAAAGATCCAGAACTAGAAAGAAAATTACATGAGTTCAAGGAAAGTTTAAAGAAATAACTACTTTTCTCTTTCCACAACGACCGCAGTTCCGGTGGCCGAAAAAAGTACAGTCGATATGTAGATCTCGGTTGTCTCCATATCGGTTCTTAGCACGGCGTTGGCTCCCATTTTCCGTGCATTTTCTTTTAGCCGGTCCAATGCTTCTATGCGTGCTTTCTCTACTTC
>DATDYG010000096.1:0-5207 GCA_035289085.1 Candidatus Bilamarchaeaceae archaeon
TTTTTTTCATTTCAGGCGTACAGTTATAGGTAAGAGTCATAAACCAAGCCGCCAGCTGTTCGGGGTTCCAGTTTTCATAGCATGTGGCTGCATTTTCTTCGAGGGTGACTGGAGCAAAGGGCATGAACTCGCTTCGTTTTGTTCGTTCATTTAGCCAGGCGTTAACCTTTGGATCGCGGGCATGATAGAGGATACTTCGTGATCCCAGTGCGCGGGGACCATATTCCATACGACCCTGAAACCAGCCCACGACTTTATTTTTTTGGAGAAGTTCAGAAACGATGGAAGATTTGGAAGTAGAAAGTTTTTCATATTGTACAGGATATTTTTCCAATGCAGCCACCGCATTTTCACTGGAAAAAGAAGGGCCCAGATAGACATGTTCGAGTGGGCGTTGGATCATCGCCCCTGCCGCCTGGGCCAGATAGAGCGCCGAACCGACAGTAATACCGCCATCGCCCATGTTGGGATGAATATATATATTTTCCACTCCGGGTAATTCTAGAATACGCTGGTTCAGCTTAACATTGGCGAAAACTCCGCCAGCCAGACAGATGTTGACTAATTTGGTTTGCTTGAGGTATTTGGAGATCCAGGCAAGCGTAACATCCTCCAACTGTTTTTGGGCGGCAGCGGCCACGTCTTCGCGGGAATAGGATCTAATAGCCCCGGGCAGTTTAACGGGTAGCGGCTTAAAGAAAGGACGGTAATAATCGCCCAGATGGGCCCAGGGCTGATCGTTTTTATATTCGATCATTTTTCGCATAAGCGGCAATGCACGGGCCGGCCTGCCATAGGCGGCCAGACCCACAATTTTGCCCTCGTGTCGATTGTACTTGAACCCCAATGCGCTGGTTATAAGGGCATAAAAATAGCCCAGGCTATCAAAGGTGGTAACGAAATCCAATTCTTTCCAACCATCCGGGCCTGCGGTGCTGATGGTGCCTGAACGGAAATCTCCCCGTCCATCCAGCGTAACAACCAATGCGCTTTCAAAGGGCGAGGTATAAAAGGCGGAGTATGCGTGGGAATGGTGGTGGTCTACAAATTTTACACGATCGTACACCCCCTGTTTTTTGAGGTAGGCAATTATTTTCTCCCGGGTTTCAGAATCGGTTTTTTGCTCCCAGTAGATGCGTTCTTGGAGAAGTTTTATGCAGGAAGGATTTTCCTGGGCGGCCGCTACACAGCGGGTTACAAGTTTAGGCAGGACGTGCGAAATATCCAGGCCGTTCATCCACCCATAGGCAATGGAATCTACATCCCGAATGGATATGTTTTCCGCGCCCAATACATAGGCAATGGAGTGCTCGGGAAGGCCTTGGTACAGTTTTATTCGATTAAATCGCTCTTCGTTGGCAGCCGCCACTATTTTCCCATCTTTAAAGAGGGCAGCACCTGCATCGATATCGTTCTGGATACCTAGGATATACATAAGACTCCCTCAACGACGTAGCTATGCATAGAATAGTAAATAAAAATGATGGAACTATCGTATTAAAATAGTATCGGGCAGGTGGCAATCCCGAGATACTGGCGATCACCTATAGAGATTGCACCCAAAATACATATTTGTTAAAAAGTAATTTTTTTATAGGTGATTAGTTAATTTTCAGAGCAAAATCACGAATAATATTGATCAGGATAGGATAAACTGGTTCATTTCTGTGATTGAATCTGAATTCCATTTCTTTGACGTAAGGGAGATAGTTTTCCTTGCTTATTCCATGGTACTTATGGAAGCGTTCTTTGGCATAACTCCAGAAACCTTCAATTCCATTTATATGGTTATGAGCCTTGCCAAAAGTCTTGGAATGTTTGATTCTGTTGTGCTTCCCATACTGCTTCAAATCCTTGTAAGACTTAAAGTCATCAGTGTAAAACACTGAACCTTTTCTTGTTTTCTGCTTTATGTGCTCAAACAAAGTTTCAGCAGAAACATCATTGATTACTGTTGTATAAACTCTTCCACTTCTCTCTAAGATTCCAAATACTGCTTGCTTATTGAAAGCCCCTCTGCCACGGTTGCCTTTACGTTTTCCTCCAAAATAAGATTCATCAGTTTCTACACTACCATGCAATTTTTTGAATTCCTGTTCAGTGTATTTTACAATAGCTTTTCTGTAAGTAGAATATCTTTTTGCAACTGTGTTGTAACTTAATTTTAATTCATAAGAACACTTACGTGCACTCACTTCTAAGTAAAAATAGTAAAGAACTTTCAAGTCATTTTTCAGTTTCCTAATGCTGTATTTATGACGGCAATTACTGCACCAAACACGTTTGTCTGCCAGTCTAGACAAGCCATAATTACCGCAAAACCAGCATTTGCGGCCATGTACGTACATAGCACTTCCCTTAGTCATAGAGATAAAAATAACAGAAAAAGGCTTAAATTGCTCCGTTTTTTAAGCAAACACCTCATTTTTTAAAACATACCAATGAGGATTGTAGTATGTTGGATACCCAGTTGATTAGATTTAATGATATCGCCTTGATGGTAAATAGAGGCCGAGGAGGTGGAATGATAAATATCGCTAGAGATTCCAGACTTATGGCATCCCATCTTAAACAGAGTCTCCAAGGAAAACAGTGTAGACAAGGTTTAGATATAGGTTGTGGAACGGGAATACTAGCTCTCACGTTGGCTCCATTTTGCGATTCAGTCGTAGCGGTAGATATTAATCCTGCGGCCGTGGAATTTACGGAAAAAAATATACAGTTAAATCATGCTAAGAATATAAAGGTGATAAATTCTAATCTTTTTAGTGAAATAGGAAATAAAAGATTCGACATTATTGTAAGTAACGCGGTATACGACTTTCACCCAGATACATTAAAACCTAAAGAAAGTTCTTTAATCAATTATGAGCGAGGCCTTCGAATGCCGTATAAAATTCTCGAGGAAGCTCCCGCATACTTGACTGAAACGGGTGAGTTGCATCTTATTTGTGGCTCGCCGATAGTCGGAGAGGATATAGTTTTGGGCCATCTAAAAAAAATCAGATGGGGATCTGTTATGTTGGTTCCAGTAAGGTATGATATCCTACCGGAATATTATCGTTTTCATAAAGCATCATCATGTTCGCATTTTATCTTATACATAGTTGTAGTCAAGAAAGGTAAACAGGGATTAGAAGTAAAACGAATGCCATGGGGAAGTTATTTGATGAATATGTTGAAGATGCAATTGATGGTGATTTCGACTTATATCAATCGTTGTGATTAACGTTAATAAAAAGTAAGGGGTGATAGACTCCAACAATCCTCGATTATAAATCTTTCTTCTTATTAAAAAGCCATGAACGTTCTCGTAACCGCAGCCCACCCAGATGATGAGACGCTAGGTGCAGGTGCCACCATGGCCAAACATGCCGCGGACGACCATGCCGTGAATGTATGCATTTTTGCCGACGGAGTGCGCGGCCGGGATGAAAAATATCCAAAGGAAGTGCTGGATAGACAACGGGCTGCGACCGAGAAGGCTTGCCAGGTATTGGGCGTAAAGGAAGTGTTTTTTCTCGGGTTCAAGGACCAGCAACTGGATACCTATTCGCAACTGGAGCTGAACAAAAAACTTGAGGAAATCATACGGAAAGTAAAACCGGAGATCGTTTACACCCATCATTTTGGCGATGTGAATACCGACCACCGCAAAGTGTGCGAAGCCGTACTCGTAGCCACGCGACCGTTTTCGAGTCGTGTGACGCGCGTGCTGAGTTTTGAAGTGGTTTCCTCCACCGAATGGAATGCACCTGGAAGGAGTACGTTTACGCCAAGCGTATACGAGAATGTCGAGAAAACGTTCGATAAAAAACTCGAGGCGCTTAAATGCTACACAGAAACGCACGAAAAAGAGGTAAGGGAATTCCCTTATCCGCGATCGTTGGAGGCTGTGGAAGCCTTGGCCAAAAAGCGAGGCAGTGAAGCAGGGTTTAAACGCGCAGAAGCATTCTACCTGATAAGGGAGAGGCGCGAATAGTTATGGAAAAGCCAGCGATCGAAGGTGGAGCATCGATTCGTAACGAATTTTTACCGTTTGCCAAACCATGGATTGGGAAGGAGGAGATACAAGCGGTAAGTGAAGTGCTGCAATCAGGGTGGCTTACGACCGGTCCCAAAACGAAGCAACTGGAAGAAGAATTTGCCCGTTATATCGGCACCAAATACGCCGTGGCCGTGAATTCCTGCACCGCCGCACTCCACCTATCGCTGGTGGCATTGGGCATTAAACCCGGCGATGAGGTGATCGTGCCCAGCTACACGTTTGCGGCTACAGCAAATGTGATTGTCCATTGCGGTGCAAAGCCCGTATTCGCCGAGATCCACGAAGAGGATTTTGGTTTGGACCCCGAAGATGTTAAGAAAAAGATGAGTGAAAAAACACGGGCCATCATACCGGTACATTATGGGGGGCAGGCATGTGACATAGGAGCCATCCAAGAAATAGCCGAAAAAAACAATGTACACGTTATTGAAGATTGTGCGCACTCCATTGGAGCAACATATAAGGGGAAAAAAACGGGCACGTTTGGAAAAACAGCAGCATTCAGCTTTTATGCTACGAAAAATATGACGACAGCGGAAGGCGGCATGATTACGACAAACGATGCCGAACTGGCGGACAAGCTCGAGGTGCTGCGCCTCCATGGCATGTCACGCGAAGCGTGGAAACGCTATGGGGAGGGAGGCAGCTGGCAATATGAAATTGTGGAAGCGGGATATAAATATAATCTGAGCGACCTCCAGGCGGCCATGGGGCTGCTGCAACTAAAAAAGGTGGAGAGATCCAACGAAAAAAGAAAAGAGATAGCCGATTTTTTTTCCAAGGAACTAAAGGATGAGGAAGCACTGATTTTACCACAAGAAATAGGAGGCCGAAAGCATATCTGGCACCTTTATGCTGTTAGGTTGAAGCTGGAAAGATTGAAAATAGATCGAGCAAAATTCATTGAAGCGCTCGCTAAAGAAAATATTGGAACCAGCGTGCATTTCATTCCGTTGCACCTCCAGCCCTATTATCAGCGCACATTTGGCTATAAAAAAGGAATGTTCCCTTTAACTGAAAAGGTTTACGAGCAGGAAATTTCGCTTCCAGTCTATCCAAGCATGACGCAAGATGATGCTGAGGACGTCGTCAATGCTGTAAAAAAAGTTTTGCGATTTTATAAGAGATAAAAGGATAGCGTATCAAACACTTAAATTTC
>DATDYG010000097.1:0-5758 GCA_035289085.1 Candidatus Bilamarchaeaceae archaeon
CCAGGCTGCGGACGCGCACAACTTTACCATTCCGGGTAAGGGCAATGATATCCCCACCAAAGAGGATGGCATCCTCGACATAACCCTCCAGTGCTACGTCCCAGCTTCGGCTACCGCTGGCAGGAGAAAAAGCATACAGGGTGCCGTCTTCCGTACCGACAACGATACGATTATTTACAATAAGCGGTTGGGTGGTAATCGTGCTTTGGGTGTCGGCCACCCAGCTTACCGAGGCAAACGTCAGGGAAGCCAATATAAGAAGGATTGTCCAAACCTTCATGCAGCGGACCCCGCGAAAAGTGAATCGTGTTTTCCTCCGTTAATTTCCTTTATGACATCCCTGGGATTCTTGCCGTTCACCTGCAGCCCCATGCTTTTGCAGGTGCCTAAAACCTCTTTGGTGGTTTCTTTCCATCCCTTGGCAAGCGTGGTTTTTTGCTTCGCAATTTTAACTACAGCTTCCAGCTTAACGTCTCCGGCCGGCGTATCCTTGTTTCCTGCACCTTTCTCGATGCCGGCCTCTTTTTTGAGCAGCTCAACAACCGGCGGCGCACCCACTTCCAGCCGCACTTTCTTGGTGGCCGTATTCACGACGACCTTCACGGGTATTTTCATGCCCGCAAAGCCGGCGGTCGCCTTGTTGATGTCGGCAACTACCTGTCCGGTGTTGATGCCCATCGGCCCGAGTGCCGGACCCAGCGGCGGGCCGGCCGTTGCCTTGCCTCCTTCTACGATTACATCAATGGTTTTTTCCATAGGTGTCATTCTCCTAGACAAATTTTAAAATACCAGAGCTTTTTCTCAGGGGGTTTCAAAATCCACCAAAACACTTTTTGGCTGGGATGGGGGATTGCTGATTATGACTTTACCGCGGCTGGTGGTGATGGTCAGGTGGCCCAAATCTCCGGGCAGATTTTTTTTTAGTCCCTCGGAAAATTTTTTGGCCATCCTGGGGTCTCCCAATGTCAGTGTAAGGGTTTTGCCACGCTCACCTGCGATGGTCGTGATTCCATTTACTGCTCCTTCACGCACGGGTTCTACGATACCTTCCCATCGGGTCCTCTGGCCTATGCTCATTCCCCTGGTCATAAACCGAAGTGCTTCGGTGAATGCAGTATTTACGTCTGCCCCATGCCTTTTAGGCTGCCCCAACGATGCCAGGTCTATCCTTTCAACCATATGAAAACCTCTATCACACTTATTCAAAGGAATAATACATTTAAACCTGCTGATAGGTAAATAAAAGGTTACGTTATAAATCCTATCTTAACACATGCTTTTTGAGGTGAATACATGGTATTGCAATTCAGAGTTATGAAATTTTCCGTAGGAGAAGGGACGAAGGCAAGAAGGGTTACATTAGCTGGCATAATAGAACAGCAACAGTCCTACAGGGCTTTTTAAAAGCTCATTTCATTATTTTTTATATGAAAAAGGAGGGGGGATGAAATGGTTTTTGGATTGGGAGAAGGGAGGATAGACATCGTGCTGCCGAAACATGAATTTTCCCAGGGGGAAAAAATAAATGGAACGGTAAAGCTGGAACTCAAACAGCCGAAGAAGGCCAGGGAATTGCGACTGGTATTACGGGCGGTAAGGAGAAGGTCAGGCAGAAGGAGAAAACAGGTGGAGGTTCTCCACTCCTCGGAGGTGGTATTGGGCGGGGAGAAGGAATATCAAAGCAAGGAATATCCCTTTGAAGTGACCATCCCGAAGCTGGGACTTCCCAAGGCCCCGGAGGGGATATTGGGCAGCGTTGCAGGAGCGGCACAAGCCATGGGATTTGGGCCCGGGCCGGTACGATGGTATCTGTCCGCCACCCTGGACATTTCCATGTCGTTCGACATCAGCAAGAAGATGCAGCTGAACGTGGTTTGAAGGTGGAGGGTTTATCCCCAGCCTTCCATTTTTATCCGCTGGGGATGGACGCCGTGATTGAGCGTGTAATCCTTGATCGTTTTAACGAATTCCACCGGACCGCAGAAATACCAGAAGCGAGCTGCCGGATCGGGGATGTGCTTGTTGACCATGTCCGGATTGATTCGTCCGGTTTCCCCGTCCCAGTTTTCCGGGACTTCCTGGGTGAGCGTAAAGATGATGTTGAAGCCGGAATGCTGTTGTTGCAGCCGCTTCAGCTCGTCATAATAGAGGATGGAGTTCCGGGTTTTGTTGGTGTAGAGCAGCGTGAAATTGCCGGGTTTTTGGGTATGGGCAATGTACCGGAGCATGCTGAGGACCGGCG
This sequence comes from Candidatus Bilamarchaeaceae archaeon, assembly GCA_035289085.1. GTDB lineage: Archaea > Micrarchaeota > Micrarchaeia > Anstonellales > Bilamarchaeaceae > DATDYG01. Next base: position 2,243 of record DATDYG010000097.1, read on the forward strand.
CGATACCGGTGCCCGCAGCTACAAACGCACAGTTCCCCGCATCTTCGTAGACAAAATGGCCGAATGGCCCCTCCAGCGTTAACGTTTCGCCCATTTTCATCTTATCGATGAGCTGGGAGAATTTGCCATCGGGCAGGATCTTGATGCAGAATTCGAGATCGGCTTCCCCTGGCGGAGAGGCGATAGAAAACATGCGGAATTCCTTTTCGCTGCCGGGAAAGAAGATCTTGACGAACTGCCCGGGCTTGAAGGTGATCGACGTGCCGTTTACGCTTTCCAACGTATAAAGTTTGGTGGACACACCATCCTCTACGATCTTGGCAATACGATATTGCAGTTTAACCATGCGGCTTCCCGAAGTATTTTTGTAAAAATACCTTTAAAAATTACAATGTGCTATGCTAGGCATGGAATCTTCGAACCGGATTGTGCAGCTGTTTCGGTATTCCACGGATTTTTATTTTCGCAAGCTGCCCCAGCTGCTGGTTTTTTCTATACCCATGCTCATTGCGCTGCTCATTCCATTGCTCGTCGCTACACCCACGTTTGTTTCGCTGGGTGCGGTGGTAATGCGCACCGGCAGCCTGCCGGAACTGACCATCGGCGATATCGCATTCACAGCATTTGCCTATGCCCTCTCGCTATTCATCATTGCGGATGCCATCGCCAATATCAACATACTGATCAAATCCAAACGGACGATGACATCGCTTTCGTCCCAGGTGATCGCGGCGCTTTCCACCTATGGACTGCGCATATTTTATATATACACCATCATGATGTTGATGTTCGCCATTTTCCAGCTGCTTACGTTTGAACAGCCGTTCCAGACATGGTTGTATCCCCTGCTGATGTTTTTACTGTCGGCATTGCTGTTCTTTGTGGCACCGGCAATCGTTATTGACGACGCACCCGTCCAGCATGCTATCAGCCACTCCATCCGTGCATCGCTGGGCAGGCCCCGGATGTTTTTGATCTGGACGGTAACCGGCTTTCTCCTGGTTTCCGCAGTCCGCCTCCTGCTTGGAGTGGTTGTTCCTTCGCTCGCTTCGCCGCTTACGCTGATCATTAATGCACTGTTCATCCTGCCGTTTCTGATCATCCTGCAAACCCAGATGTACATGGAAAAATATCCGATGGCACATTAGGTTGGGATCATGGCTAGCCCTAAAAAGAAAGCCAAGGAAAAAACGCCTAAAATTAGAAAGATACGGGAAGGCATGTATAAGGTGGAATCGCACAGCAAGCCCGGCCGTTACCACACCGTAACCAGCGAATACGGGGATTATTTTTGCGACTGTGCAGGATTCCGGTTTAGAAAGGCATGCCGGCACGTACAGACGGTGTATGAAAAAGAGATCGGGAAAGATAATGTATGACAAAAAAAACGAAAACTGAATCCCGGAAAAAAGACCATGTGGAACTGGTAGTGAAAAGAGGGATGCAGTACCGGAAAACCCACGGGTTTGAACAGGTTGATTTCGTTCACTGTTCGCTGCCGGAAGTGGCTTTTGATAAAATCGATTTGAGCACGCGGTTTTTAGGAAAACGGCTGCGCTTTCCGCTCCTGATCACCGGAATGACCGGCGGATACAAGGACGCCCAGCGCATCAATCGCACGCTGGCAGAGCACGCGGAAAAGTTTGGCATCGCCTTTGGCGTCGGATCCCAGCGGGCCATGATTGAAGATAGCAGCATGAAAAAAACGTATTATGTTCGGGATGTAGCACCGAATACTCCGCTGCTTGCCAATATCGGCGGCGTGCAGCTACGGAAATATGGTATTGCCGTAGCCGAGGGCCTGATAAGCGCGATTGAAGCAGATGCCCTGGCCGTGCACCTCAACCCCCTGCAGGAGATCATCCAGCCCGAGGGAGACCGGGATTTTACCGGGGTACTGGACGCCATAGCAAAGGCCTGTGACCGGCTGGATGTACCGATAATAGTAAAAGAGACCGGAGCAGGCATCAGCCGCGAAGTAGCAATTAGGCTTCGCAGGATAGGGGTAGCCTATATCGATGTTTCGGGTGCAGGCGGCACCAGCTGGAGCAGGGTGGAGTATGCCCGAAAAGGCAGTATTCCGGGCTTTGAGGAATGGGGAATTCCTACTGTTGATTCTATCATGCAATGCAAAGGAATTTTGCCTTTAATAGCCAGTGGCGGCATCCGGGATGGCATTACGGCATGCAAGGCCATTGCCCTTGGTGCCCATCTAGCAGGCGCGGCCTACCCCTTTATCAAGGCGGTGGAGCAGAAGCAGCTGGCATTCGTGCTTAGCCAGTGGCACCAGCAGATGCGTGCGGTAGCATTGTTTACGGGGAGCAAGGATTATACCGCCTTGCGGCAGGCCAAGATCATACACAAAAACCCATAAACGATATCTTTAAATATAAGGAGAGGGTAAAGGATAATATGGCAAACCTACAGCGTAGAGTTACCGGGCCAGTGCAAATACCGAAGGTCCGCCAGCTAAACATTCAGAACGATATTAACGGCGCCAGACGCTACTGGAAACAGCGCAAGGGCGACCATTTCTTCCGCCATGGATTGGATCTGGTCGAGGAGGCGGTCCGGATGGGCGCAGTGCGACTGGACGAGGACGTGAGCGACATCGATAGACGAATCGTACTGCTTTCGCTTTACCATGGACTGGGGCACCCGCGGGAACTGCCGTTCTCTCTTAGAGCAGTGATCGGGCAGGAACTCCGGGACTTCTGTTTCCAGCGAAGTATGGAAGAAAAGCCGGATAAGGGAGCGGAAGATTGGAAAGCGATCAGTAAGCACCTGAAAAAAGTGCGTATAGCCACGCTGGTGCGCGTGCTGGACAACGGCGTATCGGCACGCGCAGATGCTGAAGGATGGGAGCTGCTCAGTCAAAGAGGAGAGGCAGGCGGAACGGCGATTACAGCCGATAATATTCCCGAGGTGCGAAGAGCACTTGCCCGTTCGCATCTGAGTATTGCATACCCCATGGCCGAGGGTTTCGGTTTCCATGGCATGGCCGATGACCTGCGGACGTTTGCCATACGGAGCCTCCATCCGGAAGCCCATATGCTTATTGAGACGCGGCTGGCGGATGCCAACGATTTAGGCGGGCCTATCCAGCGGACGATAGAGCAGGTAAGGGAGATTTTGGAAGGAATCAAAACAATCATGCGGGCATATGTAAGGAACGAGCAGGAGATCGCCCAGGAGCCCCGGCCGGTCCGGAAGAAAAACGCGGCCAGCGTGCTTTACACGTTAATGCAGAAATACGGAATGCCGGCAGAGGAAACGGTAGATTCCGTACAGGAGCTGTTTGATCTGGCGGCAGGCATGGTTTGCGTACCAGAACACAGAAAATACGAAGTCGTAGGCATCATAATGGGGCTGCTCAAGGCACGCTATCCGCAGCTTACGGTGAAAGATGAAGATTATTTCAAACATCCGAAACCCACGGGTTACCGGGGATACCATGTCGAGGTCAATCCCCACCGCGCTGGGATCTGCCCTTTCGAGATCCAGATCCATACGCCG
>DATDYG010000098.1:0-3058 GCA_035289085.1 Candidatus Bilamarchaeaceae archaeon
AGAGCGGCAAAGAAAAAGGCCAAACCCGCTAAGAATAAAGCGGAGGCGGGCAGAAAGAAAGGGAAAAGAGCCAGGAAGAAAGCTGCTCTGAAGAAAAAACCAGTAGGAAAACCCAGGAAGAGAGGAATACTGCACCACATTAAACGCTGGCTGCGCAGGAAATAACAGGAAGATATAAAAAGTTGGTTTGCCTAGAATGCGCCATGGAGAGCGGTTTTTCTTATAACGGATTTATTTTAGCTTCGATAGTACTGATGCTGCTGGCTTATGGATGCACATCGGTAACGCCGGAAACGGATATTGTTTCGGAAGGACAGGAGATCCGGCAGGCAGCAGAAGAAGGAATAGAGGAAGTCGTCGAAGACATAGCAGATGTTCGGGAGGATATAACAGAAGAGGTAACGGAAGAAATAGAAGATTTGGGCAGCAGTGAGGAGGAAGGGGAAGAACCAATGGTTTCCCTGCAGGTAGGATGCCCCTCCAACATGGTGGAGTTGGTTAGGACATACTGTGGAATACCGACAGAAGAGTTGGTTGTTGATGACTGTTTCGTGACGTATCCGGATACAGTCATGGGCCTCTCCGTGTGGGTGGACGAATTGCAAGTGGCATATGCCGATTATGGTGTTTCCAATTTAGCGGATTATGTAAGGGCGAGGTATGAAAACGAGAAAAACAATGGACTCTCAGGGTTTACACCGGAAATAGAAGCAGAATGGCAGCTTTGTGAGTTGGAAACATTCCCAGTGGAAGACCTGGGCGATGAAGCGATAGGAAACAAAGGATACCAATGGGTAAGCGGTGTTTCATGCGAACCTAGACCGATAGATGATGGATACGATATGTTTATAGTTCAAGGAAATTACATCATCATTGTAATAGGGACTAACAGTATCCCGCTGGATAGAGGAATTGAAGGGGAAACATGCACGGTGGAAGAGGCCAAAAACCTGGTGAGAACAGAGATACTGGGAGAAGGAACGGCATTAGAGGTGTGCGAGGACGAAGCATGTTTTGAAGAGCGATTCATGCGGTGCGAACCAGCCTCCATAGAACAAACATTGGTAGAGGGGCTGTCGTATTATTATGAGATAATAGGACCGGAGGGGGATGGTTGCAGGGTAAAGTCAAGATTTACCGCAAACCCCAATCCGGCATACGTGGGGCCTGAAATGACCTGTGTGTATGATAATACCGCACCTTTCGCAGATGCTATAACCGATACGAGCAGATGCGAAGGGGAATTGTACGATTTAATGACCGGCGGCTAGGATTCGTTCTATGCAGGGAAATACATCAGCTTGTGCTCCTTGGTAAAGATGATGAAATCGGTTTTTTCTATTGCATCCGCAAATTTTGATTTTATCGTATCCTCCAGTTTTTTGAATTCTTCGTAGTTTCTAACTTCAATATCCAGTTCCAAATCCGCGCCTCCAAACGCATCGTAGGCGTAAATAACATTCGGATGCGAGGAAACGAATTTCAGCAATTCATCGTATACCGAATAGTCATCGAGGTAAATATCTAATTTATACCATTCATAACCTATTTTTTTCAGATCCAGCAAGGCCTTGGACCCAAGGATTACTTTTTGCTCTTTTAATTTTTTCATTCTATAATGAACCTGGGCTGCCGTTAATCCTAATCTATTCGCAATTTCAACATAACCCATCCTTGCATTTTCCGAAAGTATGCGCAGGATACGATCATCCGTTTCATCGGTTATTTTTTGCACATTGGCTTGAATTACTTTATAATCAGAAGAAAACACTCCGCCAGGAGAGAGGTAGTTCTTTCTAAAATGATAAAATTTATTGTAAAACCTGAATTTAAAATCCTGGACGTGTTTTCGGTATTTTTCCATTAATTTTCTTTGCGAATCGCGCAATGCAGAGATGTTGGTTGCAAACCAACCAAACGCCAGATCAAATTCCCCTTCCATGTCCAGAAGCCACCAGACTTCTTTTTGTTGTTTGTAATATTCGATTATTTCTTTTACCATTTCGGGTGCTTCATGACGGAATTTTAAATAAAGCGCACCCATCAGATAACCGACCTTGGCGAAATCGATAACCGTGATGTATTTTTTGATGATGCCCTGCTCCTCCAGGCGTTTCACCCGGTAGTGGAGAACATCACGGCCTACGTGGAGCTTTTTTGCAATGCGGGCTAGCGGTTGCGCGGCATCGCGGTCGAGTTCGTGGAGGATGCGCCAATCCTTCGCGTCGAGACGTGGCGCTTTCATGGGAGGCATGGATTGCGCCCTTGTGCATGTTTTGCGGATGGTCGAAGTCCGCTTAAACGCAACGTTTTGCAACTTTTTACAGCCGGTTTTTGATGAAACTTTTTACAGCCACTTTTGATCAAACCTTACTGCCACTTTTTGGTGAAGCTTTTTGGTAAAAAGCTTCAGGGGGAGGTAGGGAGGATAATGCGCTTGCGCGCCAGCCACCTTGGCCTTTCATCCAGGCGTATCCCTACAAACAAAGAAAAAGTATATAAAGCTTTCTAATTTTGTAGGAAAATTATTTGAAAAGTTTAATATATCTGCAATTCGCTAGATTTGTTAGAAAATGATAAAATAAGGTGATGAATATGCAGGCATTTAATCAAAAACTTACTGATCAAATTCATGCAAGCGGAGCATACAGGAACAGATTTTTTGAGCGGTGCAGAGCCATTGAGCGGATTTCTCCTGAAGCGGTGAGACCATATGCCCAAAACTGGTATTTTGTTACTAAGCATTTTGCGCTCGCTGCGTTAGATTATACTCATGTGTTGGGCACATGGTTGCGAAACGAAACAGGCAAGCCGGTGGAAAAGGAACTGATTCTGCGAGCCCTGCTTCAATCATTACAAATCATATCCCAAGATTTTGGGCTGGGTCTGGAAGATTTAGGTAATCCCGTTGGTTCGCAAGGAATTCATTATGTATTGTTCGGGGATATGGTAAAACGATTGGGCATATATCGGCAAGAACTTGATTTGCATATAATTCAGGATATCGAATTATTCGAGCCAGAAACATGCGCATTAATAAATGAAATGAAAATCCATT
>DATDYG010000099.1:0-5907 GCA_035289085.1 Candidatus Bilamarchaeaceae archaeon
TCAAAGTATCAATTTTCTCAGAAATCCTGGTTGTGAGTACTGAGAGTTCCATTGAGCTAAGCTTGGAAAACGAAACTTCTGAAAATCCTGTGGTGCATTCGATTTTCATACCGCGTGAAAGCGAAGCATTTGAAAAAATAATAAATTAATTTATTCGTTCACAATAAGCGTTCCCCGCATGCCGCCGTGGCCTGCTCCGCAGAATACATTACAAAAGTAATTATACCTGCCCGGCCAGCTGGCCGTAAATTCCACTGTTACCGTCCGTCCCGGCTCCAATCGCTGGTTCACGCCGAAATCCGGTAGCGAAAATCCATGCGCCACATCCACGGAAGTAATATGCAATATAACCCGTTGCCCTCTTTTTACTTCAATAAGGTTCGGCTGAAACTCCCACTGGCGCACCACCATGTTTAGTTCCACCACTTCCTCCATCGGTTCTTCGGGCTCTGTCACGGGTTCCGTCGTTGTAGCGGGTTCTTCACCGTTGGCAGGCTCTTCCCCGTTTGCCGGGGCCGGAGTAGTTACCGGCGTTGAAGGCGTACCATCCGCCGATGATGCCGGCGCTTCTGTCGTTCCGGTTTGGGTACATCCTACCAGCAACGCAACCGCAAAAACGATCAATACCCAGTTGAAATATTTCATTGGTTTCACCTGTCGCCTTTAAAACCGTTATAACTTTTAAAGCTATAGGGGATGCATTTGGAAACACACACGCACTGGAGCGAGCAGCTCGCCGAAAAAGTAACCACGGAAAAAAAGCCGCCCTACGTCATTTCCTGTGGCATGACAACGAGCGGGCCTGCCCATTTCGGAACGATTTGCGAATTCTTATACCCATTTGCTATTCGCGAAGCATTGGAGAAAAAAGGCCAAAAAACCAAATTCTATCTGGTAGCCGATATTCTGGATGCATTTGATAATATTTCTATCCCTATGCAAAAATACACAAAACAGCTCCAGCCGCATCTGGGCAAGCCGTTGGGCAATGTGCCCGACCCTACCGGAAAAAGCAAGAGTTTTGGCGATCACTATCTGGACGAAGTAAGGGAATTGATGAAAAAGCTCGGTGTTCGCTGCACCATGCTCCGTGCAAACGATATGTACGCGAAAGGAAAATTTGACGCATGGGCGAAATTCTATCTGAAAAACGAAGCCCAGGCTAAAAAAATTATTGAGCGCACGAGCGGGAGGGAATTACCCCAGGATTTTTCTGTTATTATGCCGATTTGCGAAAAATGCGGGAAGGTTGCAACTACCGTCGTGACCCGGCACGATAACGACACGTATGTATATACCTGCAACCGGGATGTCAAATACATAAAAGGCTGCGGTTTCCAGGGGGAAGCCAAAATAGCTGATCACCGCTACAAAATCGTATGGCGTCTCCACTGGCCGGCCTGGAAACAGATATTGAAAACCAGCATCGAAGGTGCCGGAGTAGACCACTATACCAAAGGCGGAAGCGAGGACACCTGCGAGGCGATTACGCTGGAACTGATGAAAAAGCCCCACCATGTTTCCTATCGCTATGGGTTTGTTTTGTTAAAAGGGCAGAAATACTCCAAAAGCAAGGGATTGGGCCTAGGCATCACGGAACTGCTTACGCTCGTCCCGCCGGAGATTTTGAAATACCTTCTGCTTCGCCCGGACCTGGAGGAAAATATCGATATCGATCCTACCCCCATGAAGCTGCTGCGGGCCTACGAAGAATTCCAGGAGGCCGGTGCATGGACGAAAAAGGATGTAGACATGCTGGACCGGGCCGACCGGAAAAAGGCCATCGCCTTCCTGCGGGCAACGGACAAATTGCATTGGAATGCCTCGTTTCTCGATGTATTGCTCTATTACCAGATCTACCAGGACTGGGAGGAAACCGGGAAACTGCTAAAGGATCCCAAAGGCGTTCAGTATCTCCGTCCGTACGTGGAAGCGTGGATACGGAAAGAATTCGTTCCGGAGGATTACCGTTTCCGGTACCAGCCGCAAAAGGCCGAAGGCCAGGTAAAAAAGTTTGTAGAATCTCTGAATGAAAAAATGGACGCGCTGGCCATCCATAACGCCGTTTTCGAATTCGCAAAAGAGAACGATATACCCCCCCAGGAATTGTTCAAACAGCTGTATACCCTGCTTATCGGAAAGGAACGGGGCCCGCGACTGGGGAAACTGGTTTATGCGCTGGGAGTTAAAAAAATTAAGGGTAATGTGTTATAGAAAATTTCACTTGACAAAAATTACATTATCCATCTTTTCAAAGGCCTCATCTCCTGTCAAAAAAGCCACTCCCATCCTCTTGGCTGCAATGTACCCGATACAATCCGCATAGGATAACTTTTTCTTTTTGTGTTGCAGCTTGAATTCTCCCGCATCAATTAATATTTCCGGTGTTATGGTAATCCTAAATTCTGAAAACTTGAAAAAATAATCCTTGGATCTATCTTTGGTTTGCCCTATTCGTCGTAAATTATAGTACAGTTCCGTCAGATTGAAAACCGTGGTAAGATATCTGAATTCTTTTTGATATTCCTTATAACGCAGATTACCCTTGATCAATTCGAAAATAGCATACGTATCCAAAAATATCTGGGCCATTACTCCCAACCTTCCCGGCACATGTCTTTGAACTTTTGTCCGGATACGTGCGTTTTGAGCGTACCAAAAACATCGCTCAAGTCCGAATGTTTCTCTACCCGTATGTGAATCTTATCCCCTCTCTTAATTCTTTCCTTCTTTGCGATCTCCTTGGGTATCACTACTGCCAGGGATGAACCCCACTGCTTAGCTATTCCCTCTATATCATCCATAATATCACTAAAAATCTTATAGGTAATGATATTTAAAAACCTATCTACGGATATTTAAACATATGAAAATCCTCTTTCCTCCAACCATTAACCAAGCCGTTTCCGTCATCCGACATGGCGGCATTCTGATCTATCCGACGGATACGCTGTATGGTATTGGCGGTGATGCAACGAACCAAAACGTAGTCGAAAAAATATACCGCGTAAAGGAACGCGATTCCAACAAACCACTCAGCATCATCCTGCCGGACATTGCCGCCATCAAAAAATACTGCGAGGTATCCCGGCAGCAGGAGAAGATCCTGAAAAAATACCTGCCAGGGCCATATACCTTTATCTTAAAATTAAGGAAAAACCTTCCCGTAACCACCAACGGCAAGGTCGGCGTCCGCATCCCGGATTATCCGTCGCTGCTGCGGATCTGCCGGCTGGTGGATACACCGCTCATCACCACCAGCGCGAACCTTAGCGGAGAATCCGATGCACAAAAACTGGGCGAGGTAAACACAACCCTTCTCCACAAAGTCGATTTTGCCATTGACGGGGGAAAAACCAAATATTCCATGGGATCTACGGTTGTCGATATGGTGGACCAGAAGGTATTGCGGAAAGGTGCGGGGAAATACATTTAAATAGGGGAAGCGAATAGCTATCGGTGACTTCCATGCCAGAATTAACCAGAAATGTAAGATGTATGAATTGCGGAAACGAGCGATCGGTTCATGTAAGCACGGACATGCAGATTTCCGAGCTGCTCCTCCATGGCAAGTGCCTGGGCTGCAACAGCTCCATCCAGGTCAGTTTCAGCTTGGTCGGAGACCAACCGCCCACCGGTGGCACCGGTGCTGGAAGTACCAGCGAAGGTGGAATGGTTAACCTGGATGAAACATTGTTCGAACCGGAACTGTCCGACAATGCGCTGAAGGATATTATTGAAGATTAGCAGGAAGGTCTGCCAGTCTGGCAAGCACAAAATCCGGCCGTTCCGTCTTGGGCAGTTTATCTACATCTTTTTTCTTTGTTAAGCCCGTTAAAACGAGTGCGCATTCCATTTTCATCTCCTTGGCTGCTTTCAAATCCGTTTCATAATTATCTCCTACAATAAGCACTTCGTTTTTCTTAAGTTTTTCATTTTCCAGCACTGCCCGTATCAGATGCGGTTCTGGTTTGCCAATTACGATGGGTTTCTTTTTTGTTCCGTATTCCAAGAAAGCCGCAATCGTTCCGCTGCCCGGCAACCATCCCCTTTCCGTCGGATACACCCGATCAACATTTGATGCTATAAATTCTGCACCGTTTAATATTGCCCGGAGCGCGGTTGCTAATTTTTCAAAAGTGAGTTTTGTATCCAATCCTACTGCTACAATATCTGCGTTTTCGTTATCAATTGTTTTTAATCCCACTGCCTCTATTTCTTTTTTCAATCCGCCTTCGCTAATTACATAAACAGTGGCTCTTGGATAATGATGCTTAATATAACTAGCAGTTGCATAGGCAGCATTATACATTTCTTTTATTGAGCATTTTATCCCCATTTTTCTAAGTTTCTCAGCTTGCTCACTGCGCGTTCGCATGCTCGCATTTGATAAAAAGAAAATCTTCATCTCTCTTTTGCGAATTGCTGCTATTGTCTGGGGTACGCCTTTGATCACTCTAGCGCCATGGTAAACTGTACCGTCTAAATCTAGGATGATCGCTTTGAGCATAGTTAGTATTAGAATAATAAGTAATTAAAAAAGAAAAGGAGATTAGAATTCGTGAACCATTCCTTCACGTGCAAGAGCTACTTCAAGGGTTTTGCCTGCATTTTCTGGCCTTCTCAATTCATCATCCCTAAATTGCAATGCTCGTGCATGTAGCTCTTCTAAACCAAAGTCATCTCTTACTGGTTCATGGTGACTCATTACTACTAATGGAACGCTAGCTGCTAAAGCAGTTTTAACTGCCCATACATAAGTACTGTGACCCCAGTCTATTTTACTTGTCGCTCTGCCTCGTGGACCAGCATATTCTTCTGGTGTGTATTGCGAGTCATAATATAGTACTCTTGCTCCTTTTGCAAGTTCTAATAGTCTCGGATCAACAATGTCACGGTGCTCTGTATCTGTTGCATATACAAATGCAACTTGTCCACTTTCAGGTACCTCGGCTTGATACACTTGTATTCTATATCCAAATACTCCGTCAGGATGAGATAATTCCATTGGTCTAACTTTTGCAATAGTCTGCCCTAAGTTCATGGCAGGAGTATTAAATCTTTTCATTTCATGAAATGTTATCTCTGCAGACATAGCTACGAACTCTACCGGGAAATTCGGAAACTCTTGCTGACCAGCTAACGCCTCTTCTAATTTCTTGCTCGCATTTGCTCTTCCATATATATGTATCGATACGCCTGGCACAAAACCAGGAACGAAAAATGGAAATCCTTGAATATGGTCCCAGTGTAGATGTGATAAAAATAAATGTAACTCTTTATTGTCTTTCGGGTCGCGCGGATCACGTGCATCTAAGGGATTGAATTTTCCAACTGCTCCAAAAAGTCTTCCCATTAATTCCAGACCAAGCAATCTTGCACCTGTTCCGCAATCTAGCATTATCAAAGGTGAATCTTTTACTTGAACTTCTATAGAAGAGGTATTTCCTCCGTATGTTCCTACCAGTGAAGTTGGTTGAGCATCTAAATAAGCAGCTAATCTTGTTTTGTCAATTTTTCCATCTGTACCTAGAACTTGGCCTACACCATCAGTAACTAATCTGTCTAATAGAGCTTCATGCTTTCTTCTTACATCTGCGGTACTCAAAGGCGTAGGTATACTTCCTCTTACTCCCCAATATCTTACACGCATAACAGGTTCTGCCATAAATATCCCCCATGTTAATTTATCTAATTAGGTGGTTACTAAATGTGGCGAAAGAGATATAAATGCAGTCCCATTGTTGAATGAAGGCATAGTTTTTTATATACTTATCACTATAATGATAAGTATGGAAATAGACATAATGAATCCATATGTGGCAAGAATAACCATTGCAGCAAGGCCAGTGGACACTATAAATGCAATTGCTAAGAGAATCGGCTTGTCTTATGGATGGACACACA
>DATDYG010000100.1:0-8190 GCA_035289085.1 Candidatus Bilamarchaeaceae archaeon
TCTTCCCCTATGCTCTGGAATAACTGCCGCATCGTTGGTTTAACCTTATATCGTTCTTCGAATGCAGCCGCGACTTCCCGTATATAGTCGATGGTTTCTACCGGCGAGGGCCTTTCTCCGTTTTGGATGGTAAGATGGGAATGGACAGCGTAAACTGTCCAGTCCACCAAAAATTTTGTTGAGCCGTTGTATTGCGCAGATAAATCCTTTTTTACATCATCAAAAGTACGGATGGGTTGTATGGGTCGTCCATCCATTCTAAGCTTTTTGGCCTGCAGGATTGCCCAGACGCCCTGCAACATCCGATCCCTTTCTTCCTGTGGGATTCCCCTCAGCCGTTCGATATTGGGCAATGCCTCCTCTCCGGCCTTTCCGAAAATTCCTGCATATTCACCAATGGAAGGCTGTTCCTCTTCATCTTCTCCTTGGAGGCGCTTATGTTTCTTTTTGATATATCCTTTTATAGTTCTAACAAATTGCCTGTAGTTTGCATTATTTTTATCTGCGTATTTTGCACCTGCCAAAAGCGCATTAATTTGTTTCTCATTTAGACCCAATTCATCTAATTTATTAGAGACTTTCTGAAAGCTTCTATGCTGCCAAGCTTCAAACAAAACATTAAAACCGACCAGCTCCGCAAGTAAACGGACTGCCTCAAGTCTCTGATGGTATCCTTTGCATCTTATTTCTGCTTGGTTTATGATACCGAATTCGATTTTCAGGATTTCTCTTGCCAACAACTCGGCAAATCCATCGTTAAGCCAATTAAGTTTATGGCCCTTATATTCATCGCCAAAATCGCCCAGATGATGAAGCGTTTCATGGGCTAATGTAATTTTAAAGCAGATATCAATATGGTTTGGCCAATCTTCTTTATGGTCCATCCGGATTTTCTGAGGATTTATGATGACAGTTTGGGTTTCTCTATTGTATTCACCCTTTTGTGGATCCATAATTCGTTCGTCGCTTATCTTTCGTACTTCTTGAGGAGAATGACCTTCGGCCGCCTTCTGGGCAGCTCTGGAATGGCCTTTTGCAATGTAAACCCGTAAAGATCTTTCCTGTTGGGTGGGTTCTCTTTTAAAATAATTCCTTGCAATAAAATTAACCGTTGCATGAATAATTTTCCTGGCATGTTCCTCATCCAGCTCCTCTCTGAATAAGGTTCCTAACCTCTCTTCGTATTTTGCACGAAGTCGTTGAAGAATGGTAGAGATAGCTGGACGACTAGCAACGGGTATTGCTCGTATTGCAATGGACCCCGGCATTCAATCACCTGCGTTCAACTTCTTCATTCCCTCACCTAAACCCTCGGAGCTGGCTTTCCGGTGAAATACGCACGGCTATATTCATAGGCACGTATGTAGTCCTTACGGTCTAGTTCCAATGCATCGTAAAGGAGTTTTTTTCCTTGGTCGCTTAATTTCTCCCTAAGTGCATGGGCTTCCTCATAAATTGCAAACCCCCTATCCCTTTGTTTTGTAGAATCCACATCCAACAATTCAAGTCCTTTTCTCGTCAATTTTGCAATTTTTGGATCGTCTATCTCATCCATTTCTAGGTGCAACTGAACAAATTCTTCATGCGTTTTCTCCAATTCCTTCAGGCTTTTTGCATTCTCTGCACGTTCCCAAAGATCGTAAAGCTTCTTTTTGTAGAATTTAACCAACCTGTCAAATTCCCTATTGTGTTTTTTCATTCGCTCACCTCTTATCATTTTCCGTGTTATAATTAAAATAGCAAATCCAAGCATAGCCACTGCCATTATACCCAGTGTTTTCAATATAGGCAAAAATGTATTCTTCATCTGCTCTTTTTGCCGGACTGAACGCTCTGCCACCTCTTCCAGGTAGGTTCCATATTGCGTTTTCCATCTACGATTCTTGATCATTCCCCTTTCTTCCATGAAGGCAAGCACTTCGAGAATTTTGCCCTCTTCAAGCTGAGTCACTTGCTTGAATTCCTCCAGCGTCACAGCATAGCCAAAGGTGGAATAGATATCTGTAGCCTGCACAGGGTCAAAGCGTTCGCGTAGCTGATGTCTAATAGCACGCCATTCATCATCGCTTAGGACCCTTTCAAAAATGGCCAGTTTTTTTCTTACGTTATCCATCCGTTTTACAACATTATCTCCATACTTTTCCTCCAACTTTTTATAATCTGGTCTTTCCTTTTCCAGTTCATTCAACATTTCCTGCAGCGCACTGCAAAAATTATCTAGCGCGGGATTTTCCACTTTTCTTGAATAGTAGAAGTAAATATTCCCAATGGGAAAATATTCGTGATCCCATTTTTGCAGTACACTATCGTAACCTGCCTTGATAGCTGCACGCAAAAATTCCTGTTTTGTCCGGTCGTTCGGATCCAGAAGAAACTGTTCAAAACGTTCCATGGCTGTGTTTACCATGTCTGCTTTGGCTTTCTTGGCCGGCACCGGCGCCAGAATCAGGGTTGTTTCCGGATGCAACGGAGGATAGCTATGGGAAACCAGCGGCAGGGCCAAGGCTGCAGCCAGTGGAAGAGTCCGTTCTATTACGCGGTGGCGAAACCTGCGTGGATGGCCGGTTTTGTATTTAATAGTCTCAACCTCCCGGTAATGATGTGTAATAAAGTAATTAAATGCAGGTTCTTTATGATTCGGAGGGTTTTTCTTCGCTTTTATTTTCACCATTCGTATTATTATTTGATTTCTCTTTTGGTTTTCCCCAATTTGCTTTGCTGGGGCATTTGGGATCAATGCACATGCTGAACGGCCTTCGTTTTGAACGGATTACTTTGATAACCTGCTTTCCGCAGCTTTCACATGGTTTTTCCATCACTATGATCTTTGCACCTCCCGGCAGAGGATAGGCATTGTTGCAGGTTGGATAGCTGCTGCAGCCGATGAACTGCTTACCTTGTTTCATCCGGATTATGCGTAGTGTGCCGTCCTTGCACTTATCACACGTGCCAATCGTACGCTCTTTTTCCTCGCTTGCTTTCAGTGCGTCTAAAAGATTATTTCCTATTTTTTCTTCGTTCTTCTTCCATTTATCCAAGATCTGGATTAGAATTTCCTTTCCTTCTTCAATCACTGCTTCCTTGCCCATCGTTCCTTCCTGTATCTTTTCCATATTCTCTTCTATTCTTCTGGTCAGATTTTCGTCTAAAATTTCCGGCGCGTACTTCTGCAAAACATCAACAACCTTTAAACCAAAGTCGCTTACCTTTATGCTCTTTCCATGGACATAACCGCGTTTGAATAGCGTTTCAATAATTACGCTGCGCGTTGACTTTGTGCCAAGATGCCTGTCTTCCAACTCGCTGATTATACTGGCTTCGGTATAACGGTTTGGCGGTTTTGTTTCCTTTTTTGTTTTCTTCTTTTTCTCTACTGGAACGGTTTCGCCCTCATCAAATCGGGGCAGTTCTACATCTTCGCCTTTGTAATATGGCTGATAGATTTCTGTCCATCCTTTTTCCACTACACGCATGCCATCTGCTGCGTATAATTCACCAGCATCAACTTCAAGATTCGTTTTCTCGCGCTTTGCCGGGGGTGCGAACAAAGCTAAAAATCGTTTAACAATCAGATCATACAATTTCGCTTCTTGCTGGCCGATATTATTTGGCGCAAGGCCGGTTGGATGGATTGCAGGATGCGCAGGATCGACTTTTTTCCCCTGGACGGGTTTGAATAATTGATGGTCCAGCAGGTATTTTGCTGCTTTTGCGTATTTTTCCTGCTCTGCAAGCTTTTTTATTATTGGAGGAAGTTTTATGGTTGGTGGAAATTGTTGCGAGCCCGTTCGTGGGTAGGTTATTAATGATTCTTCGTAAAGCCGCTGCGCGATATCAAGGGTGCGACCAGGTGCATATCCAAAAACCCTGTATGCCTCAACTTGCAAGCTGGTCAAATCGAAAGGAGGATGGGGATAAAGCAGATTTTCTTTTTTCTCTACTTTTGTTACCTTACCTTGCGGTTTTGTATTATCCAATGCCCGCTTTGCTTCTTTTTCATCCAAGAACCGTCCGCGGACATGCTTGAATTCTATTCCTTTTATCCAAACTGTCAATTCCCAATATGGTGTTGGTATGAAGGCAGCTATCTCCCGCTCTAGAGCGGTTAACATACCAAGCGCAGGTCCTTGTACGCGCCCTATGCTCATGACCTTCCATCGCTCAACGCTTTTGAGCGCAGCCATCAGGGCGCGGGAGAGGTTTATACCATAATACCAATCAAGGATATGCCTTGCTTCGCCTGCATATGCATTATTATAATCCATTTCGCCCATGGTCTCATATGCTTCTGTCAAATCCGTGTGCGTTACTGCTGAAAATTTCATTCTTCTTGCTTCCTTTCCGTTAGCGGATGTAAATCGATAAACATTGTAGGCTATCGTACTTCCTTCAATATCATAATCGCATGCACTGATGAATGAAGTTGCTTTTTTGGCGAGCGATTCAAGCAGATCAACATAAGGTTTTGTATAGGCGGCATCCTTGTCAACTTCATATGCTGGTTTCCATTCTATATCGAAAACAGGATATACGCTGGTTTTTTCTTTTTCTGCTAGTGAGTATATGTGCCCAACTGCCGGCGCAACAAAGATATGCTTTCCATCGGTAGTTCCCTCGTAATAACTTACTCTTCCGAGATGTTTTTGCTTTATGTTTTCGCCAATAGCTTGCGCTATTTTTTGGGCTACCTTGGGTTTTTCCGCAACGATTAATTGAATGCTCACGTTTTTCTTTTACAACTGCAAACCTTTAAAATGGCAATTGCTCTTTTTAGATTATGAAAGACTATTTTGTAAGAGATGAAAGTTTAGCCGGACAGGGAGCATTAAATATAGAGCTGGCCGAGCAGCGCATGCAAGCATTGCTGAAGATACGTGAACGATTCAAAAAAGAACAGCCTTTCAAAGGATTGACGATTGGCTTGGCATTGCATGTCACGAAAGAAACCGCCGTTCTTGTTCGCACGCTGGTAGCCGGAGGAGCGAAGGTGGCCATTTCCAGCTGCAATCCGCTTTCCACGCAGGATGATGCGGCAGCAGCCCTGGCGAAGGAGGGAATAAACGTATACGCCTACAAGGGAGAAACAAAAGAGGATTATTACAAATTTATTGACAATGTTATTGCGCATCGACCGGATATTACCATTGATGATGGTTGTGATTTGATTAGTGCGATACATGCGAAGCATGGCGACATGATAAAAAATATTATCGGAGGATGCGAGGAAACCACGACAGGCGTCATAAGATTGCATGCTATGGAAAGAGATAACGCATTGAAATATCCTGTTATTGCTGTCAATGATAATAAAACAAAACATCTTTTGGACAATTATTACGGAACGGGGCAGAGCAGCATAGATGGTTTGCTTCGCGCGACGAACGTATTGATCGCTGGAAAGAATTTTGTGATTGCCGGCTATGGGGATTGCGGGAAGGGTATAGCAATGCGTGCAAAGGGCATGGGAGCGAGTGTGATTATTACAGAAGTCGATCCATTCCATGGATTACAGGCAAAGCTGGATGGCTATCAGGTTATGCCATTTAACGAAGCTGTAAAAATTGGCGATATATTCATCACAGTTACAGGAGACAAGCATGTCATTCGCATGGAGCATGTAAAACAGATGAAAAACGGTGCAATATTGGCAAATGTCGGGCATTTTGATGTAGAGATCGATGTAGCCGGATTGAATAAGAATTACAAAAAAAGAAAAATGCGCGAATTCCTGGATGAATACAAGGTAGATGGTAAAAAGATTTATCTGTGCGCAGAAGGTCGACTGGTAAATCTTGCTGCAGCAGAAGGTCATCCCAGCGAAGTGATGGCCACCAGCTTTGCCGGGCAGGCTTTGGCCTGTGAGTACCTGGTCAAAAACAAAGGAAAATTGAAACCGGGCGTGCATCGCTTGCCGGAAAGCATTGATAATGCCATTGCAAAGCTGCAGCTCGAAGCCATGGGCATTCAAATTGATTCACTCACTTCCGATCAGAAGAAATATTTGGGCAGCTGGGAAGAGGGAACGTAAGCAAAGCTATTTAAGATTTCCATAACTAGCTTATTTATGAAAATGGATGAAATGAAAAAGAGATTTGAAGATGAATGGGTATTGGCAAAAGTATTAGAATTAGACGAATTAGATCAGCCTAAAGAAGTGGAAGTAATAGCACATAGCAAAAATCGTGATGAAATATACGATAAACAGAAAAAGATGAAAGGTTTTCTTGCTATTTTTTACACTGGTGAAGCATTAGAAGAAGGTTATGCAGTTGCTTTTTATGGCTCGATATTCTATAGATAAGAGAAAGTCAATAATCAAAATTTCTGTAATATTATCTACAAGCAAGGATAAACGATTGATTACAATGGCCTTGGATACTGGTGCAAGTTATACGATGATACCCTGGGAAACTGCCGAAGCGTTGGGATTGCAGCCAGAAATTTCAACGAAGAAAGCAAATATGATAACTGCATCTGGGATAGAGAAAGTGCCGGTGGTTACTGTCGATTCGATAAGAACATTTGGCAAGTTAGTTAATAATGTTGAGGTTATAGTGCATGATCTGCCGCCAAAAAGCCATGTGGACGGATTGCTCGGTTTAAGTTTTCTGAAACATTTTAAGTTGACTGTAGATTTTAGAAATGGATATTTGGAAATTGAATGAATATTTGAGGCTGGCAGGAAGGAACATAATCATTAGCTAAAACTTCTTGCCTGCGCCGCAGGATCGATGGCCGTGCCTGTGGAATGAAGTGCGATGCAGTTATAATCCGAAAGGTCAACAGGTGGCGGCAGCTCATTGGGTTCTATAATATCGTCCCAATCATACTGGCCTAGAATGCGTCCTTCCATATCGTAGTAAACATTGGTACCGTAAAATCCGCTGCTGCCGCTAACCGCATACCGGGCCTCCGGTCCATTTTCACAGAGGGATAGCGTAGCACCCATGGAATCTTGATAGAGAAGGGAAATCTCCTCGTATTTTTGAAGGACGGCCGGGGGTATGGCCGGTTCTTCGGAATCCGTATGCGGTGGTGGGACATAGGGTTCTGTCTGCGTACATCCGGCAACAGCCAACACCAAACCCATAAAAAATGCGATCGCGGTTCTCATCGTTTCACCCATCTTCCAGAATTTCGAAGCTTTCCCAAACTTCGATATAACTTTCCACTTCGATATAATAATGCGGGACTTGTTGGACGATCGGCCTGCTGTCCACCGTATACCCATCTCCTCCGGGAACGGTGAACGTTACGTCCGTCCGTTCTTCCTCCCGCAATACCCCCTTAATAATATAGGTGGACCCTTCTCCCAGGAGGCAATCCGAATAATCGTATCTGGTTTCGCCCCCACACACCATTATTTCCCGTGCCGTACAGGTAAATGCAGGATCTCCTTCTTTCCGTAATTCAATGGTGCGGTTCCCATGCTCCAGAAATATCTCCGTAAAACAGCTGTTGCACGAACGCGTTGTCCCGGGTTCGCAGGCGGTTCCAAACATACAGCTGATTTCCGTGCAACCCGCGGCCTGGTACCTTAGCGTTCCCATCAAGGTAACGGTTGTATTTACCCATTCCTCTTTTCCATCCAGCAATTGCCCCACGGTTAAAATGACAGGTTCTGGAGGAGGTCCTCCGGGAAGCCCGATAGGCGGCTGGGTAGGCGGTTGAGTGGGAGTGGCGGGCGGCTCTTCCGCGGATGTCTGCGTGCACCCTGCAGTTATCAATACCAAGGCGATAAACAAAGCAAGTATTGTTTTCATAGTTTTATCATTGTACTATAAAAATAAGACACTGTCGATTTGGTTAGGTTTTTGCCTAATCTTTATTCGATCAGAGGAACAGGCGGAGAAGCATCGAAACCCAGCGGGTTGCACCGGTATTCCGATATGGCTGGATATAGAAATCCATAACGGGATGACGCATAGGTTACATTTGCAAGGTGCATGGGCTGTCCGTTTTCATTGTGCTGCCGGGAATGCCCGACCCCATGGTGTTGGCGGTAGCTTAGATAGAGGGATTGATTTTCTTTCACGCACCGCCAGAGAAGCTGGATGTCGCCGTGGATCAGGTTCATTACCAGATTTTTAGGTGCGTAGATCGTGCCTTTCATGGATTGGTTGTATTCGATGATAAGTGCTTTTTCGTATATGGGGGGTCCGGCGGGTTCGGGAGGTGTCCAGGTATACT
>DATDYG010000101.1:0-15587 GCA_035289085.1 Candidatus Bilamarchaeaceae archaeon
GATGCATGGTTTCATTCGAATCCGTAAGCGGCGTTGCATTTGTTTTCCCTTTTCTACGCATTCCGTCCCTGCTAACCATTCTTCGCATACGTAGGTTTTCCCTTTCCAACTATTTAAATAGTTGCCTTTTACCTTTTTTAGCGACTTATTTCTTCTTTTCATCCGTCCAGAAAACGGCAATCCGTTCTCTACCTGTCCAATAAATTCTGTTTCTCGGACATCCACAGCTGCACGAAATCGTAATAGTTATTTGCAATCGCCTGCACGGCCGCAGCCTTATCGTGCTTCCCCTCCTTCAAGCCTTTCAATGCATCCCAGAAGATGGTGCGTCCAACCGCAAAACCGATAATGCCGGGTATTTTCGCGCCTACCTTGAGCCATTCCTGTACCTTTTCCTTGCTTTCTCCGCGGCCCAAGGTAATCATTCCGGCTTTCCGGCCCGCTGCCTGCACCTGCCGGGCTAACCCCTTTGCATCTTCCCCTTTTTCTACGCCTTCGAGTTTCCAGATGTCCGGTTCCACACCGGCTTTTTGGATTTGGGCAATGGCCTGCACCATTAATTTGGGCCGCACGTCCCTATCATACGTTGTCTGATCACTGGCTTGCTTCAACTGGGCTTCGTTAGCCGGAACGAGTAGCTCAAAGAGGTAAGCGCGATTCTTGCTCTTCAGATAATCGCCCAACTGCTTCAGCCTTGCCAGCTGCCGCTGGTTCATTCCGGCATCGTCTTCCGGATTCAACCGCACCAGCACCTTGGCAAACGAAGGATCGAATTTTTCAATATGCTCACCGAATTGTTCCCCGTATTCAAAATCAAACTCGTCCTGGCCGGATTTTTCGCATGGTATGGCAAACGTGATGCCGTTCTGTTTTGCATCCCGCAAAATCGCCGAACCAAATTGTTCATCCACCAGGATGCCTGCAATTTCCTTGGGCACGCCTTTTTCCACTGCCTGCTTGAATCCTTCATAGATGATCATTTTGTACCTGGAAATTTCGCTTGTTTCCTCTTCCATGGGCAGCCTTCCGGAAATACCAAAGAGCTTTTTCATAAAACTGCCGCGGTGGTCAAACGGCAGAATCAACAACTGTCTTTTTGTCCAGTCTACATCCAACATTTCATCCCTCGTACTTTATGCTTTAAAAAAATATTTAAACCGATCCCAACTGCGCCACGATTTTTTCACCGATCTCCTTGGGATCTCCTTTGAAGTTGATCTTCCTGAGCACCTGGCCCACCAGGAAATGGATGGATTTTTCCTCTCCTTGGCGGATGCGCGAAACCACGCCGGCGTGCTCCACGAGCACCTGCCGTATCACCGCATCTACATCTACGGCTTCTCCCCTGCGCAACGTATCCAACTCCATGGCAGGCTGGTCAAACAGCTTCTTGATCAGCTCCTTGGCTTCTCGTTCGGTTATTTTCTTATCATCAATGGCCTTCAGCAGCTCCAGGAACCGTTTCTCCGGCGGGCATTGCTCAATCTCATAGTTGTGCCAGTTCGCGCATTTCAGGAAGTCGCCGATTAACCATTTGGCCAGCGTTTCCGGATGGGGATAATGCTTCAGGCAGGTCTGATAGTATGCGTAGAGGCCCCGTTTATACGCCAGTGCATAGGCAATTTGTGGCGTCAAGCGATATTTTTTCTTTATTTCCTCCTCCGCCTCTTCCGGTAATTTTTTCATCTGGTTTTTTATATTCCGGATAAATTCGTCCGGTAATTGGAGGGGAAGTAAATCCGGCTCGTGGATGTAGCCGTAATCCTCTTCAAATTCTTTTTTTCTTAACAGGATCGTCGTACTGGTTTCTTCGCTGTAGGTACGGGTTTCCCTTTCCACCTTCTTCCCTTGGGCTTTCAGAAATGCCTGGCGGTTGATTTCCGCCTTTAATGCCCGCTCGATCGCATCGCTTCCGGAGATGTTTTTCAGCTCTACCCGTGCACCTCCGTCCATGGATATATTCGCATCCGTACGCATGACACCTTCCCGTGCAGGATCAATGATATCCAGGTAGCTTAGCAGATGAAAGAGTTTTTTCACATAGGAAACCGCTTCCTCCACGCTGGTGAAATCGGGTTCCGTCACGATCTCGCAAAGCGGTATCCCGCTCCGGTTATAGTCTACCAGCACGGAACGTGCCGTTCCGATGTGCTCTCCTTTCCCATACTCCAGTTTGCCCGGATCCTCCTCGATATGCACCCGTGTGATATGGATGGTTTTTTTCCTGTCACCGGTTTGAACAGGGAATTGGCCATGAATGGCCAGTGGCTGGTCATATTGGGTAATCTGAAATCCTTTGGGCAGGTCCGGATAGAAATAGATTTTCCGGGCAAAGTTGGAAGGATTAAGCTTGCAGCACAGCAGCAACGCGATCTCCACCGCTTTTTCTACTGCCTTCTCGTTCAGGGTGGGCTTGGAACCTGGAAAGCCCAGGCAAATTTCGCACGTGTTGGTATTAGGTTTTCCTTCTTTTGCGGAACAGGGGCAAAAGAGCTTGCTATTGGTTGCCAGTTGCACGTGGCTTTCCAAACCGATCATAATACGGTGTTTCATAGCAAGCCCCCCAGTTTTTTACCCAGACCAAACAGCGTATTCTCCTCCCATGTATTACAAATAACCTGCATACCGATGGGCAGATCACCTACTTTTCCGATGGGAATGGATAGATGCGGCAAGCCAGCCAGATTCGGCGGTATGGTGCAGCTATCCAAAGCATACGCTTCCACCGGCTTTAATTTTTTAATCTCGTCAAAACGCGGGGCAACCATCGGCATGGACGGGCTCAACAACGCATCGTATTTCCGAAAAAGCACGTCAAATTCCTGTTTGATTTTTTCCCGGATCTTTAACGCCTTCATATAATATCTGTCCTTATAGCCTGCCGTCCGCACGAAGGTTCCGAGGATGATCCTTCGCTTTTCCTCATCGGAGAAATACCTGGAGCGGATGCGCGCAAAATGCTCGTTGAAACTGCCTTCTATCTTTTCTTGGGCGCCGTACCGCATGCCGCCGTAACGGGCAAGGTTGGAAGAGGCTTCCGCAGTGGCAAGAATGTAATAGCTGGCAACGGAATAATCCATCAAAGGGAAGGAAACTTCTTCGTATGCCATATCGATTTTATGCACCGCATCCCAGAAACTTTTTTTGATCTTTGCATCTACTCCGTTCAGCATTTCCTTGATGACTGCAACCCGCTTTACATTCTTGGGTGGTTTTTCCTGCTGGGATAAACTTGTTTCATCCTTTTCGTCCTTGCCGGATATTACACGCGCGAGCAGTTCTGCCTCTTCCACGGTTTTTCCCATGGTACCGATCTTGTCTAAGCTATTGGCATAATCAATTAATCCGTAACGGGATACTCTTCCGTAGCTAGGTGTAAAGCCCACTACGCCGCAAAATGCTGCCGGTGCGGTGATGCTGCCGCCGGTGGATTCTGCCAGTGCGAGATGATTTGCAGAATCAGAAAATGCATGGGTTGCAGCGCCTGCGCCACCGCTACTGCCACCGGTTGCACGTTCAATGTCATGGGGATTTTTCGGAACAGGCAGCCCTTTCCCGACGTTCGTGCAGAAAGTGCCGAATCCAAATGCGTCCATGGCGGTTTTGCCAATGATCACCCCGCCTTCAGCTTCAATACGTTCGATTACCGTAGCATTGAACGATGGCACGTAATCCACCAGCATGGCGCTGCCCGCGGTTGTACGGATGCCTTTGGTGCATATCGCATCTTTCACAGAAATGACTTTCCCGGATAATTTGCCACGGGCAGTCTTCTTTGCCCGTGCATCCGTAGCAATAGTAGTGAAGCAGTTAAATTTCCGGTTAATTTTTTCTGCTTCAGTGAGTGCCTGTTCTACTTGTTCCGCTGCTCTCATAGTTATCTCCAGTGCCTAATCCACCAGTCGGGGACCAATGAATTTCCTGTTTTTGACCAGTTTTGTATTGGAAAAGGGATCGATATCGCTTGCTTGGACCGTATCTTTCCGCAATGGACGGGAGATGGGTAGAGGAGATTCCTGAACGGGCTCATTAAATGCGTCTATTTTGGAAAAGACGGTTAGTACATCGTCGATTTCTCCGACCAAACGCTTCTCCTCGCTGGCCGTAAGGTGGATCTTGGCAATAGCAGCGGCTTTTTTCAATGCATCGCGGTTGTCCATGGATTTCTAGTGATGGGATAGGAATATAAAGTCTTCAATTGAAAATTTATCCGGTGATAAAAGATGTCTTTGGTAGAATACGATGAATATAAGGGAAATAAGTTGATCGTGCTCAAGCGGGACGAGAACGACCAGTATGCGTTCAAATTCGGCAAAAACAAGGCGCGGCTCATTGTAGAAAACTTCGAATCGATCAAGAAATTCGCGGAAGAGGAATAACGCCTAAAAGGAATATTCCATGGTTGATATTCGAAAGGCGTTTTCGGCAGGACTTCCATCGATTGGGTTGATCGTGGCCTTGGCCGGTCTATTCCAGGCATTGTTTTGGACGTTTCCGATTATTGGCTGGACGATTATCTTTTCGTTTCCAATCAATGCCGCGTTATTTGCATGGGCCGGATACCGGGCAACCCATACATTCAAACTGGATCTGAAAGAAGCCGGAGTTTCAGGCGCAATAGTCGCCTTGGCGACCGGAATCGTGATGATCGTTATTGCTACACCTATATTCCTGCTGTTCGGTACGCCATTGGATTATTTTTTTTCCGGAGCGGTGGGATTCGTCGGGATGGTGGGGCTGCTCATCCTTTATACATTCCTCAGCATGATCGTTAATTTCGTAATCGCATATATAGGCGGAACGCTGGGTAAAAATAGGGGGTAGAATGAAACGCTGGATCGGTTGGGTATTGCTGGTGTTGGTTTTTGGATGTCTTGCTGCACCGGAACCGTTGGAGCGGATCCCTGCAGAACAAATGCCGCAGGATGAAGTACCACCTGATGACACGCCGGATCCGGAAATAACGGAGGAGATATCCTCTATATTCGAAATTGAACTGCCCTTTACGGATGGTGCTTGCGAGAAGCCGATTTTTACCGAATATTTTGTGGAGCCTTCGTATGTCCGGCAGATGGGGCAGGTAGGCACGGTGCATGGCAGCGGACAGTTCACAGTGGAACGATCGTATATTTCTGTGAAAGGAGCAGAAAAGATCCCCATTTATGCGCCCATGGATCTCATCCTTACCCGGGGTGCATATTACCAGGTTCCTGCACCCAACGACGAATTTCTGGGGGAACCGCTGCCGGATTATGTATTGTATTTTGACGTGGGCTGCGGCGTAGAAATTGCATGGGGCCACCTGAAAGAGGTTGTTCCGGAGATTGCCCGGCAGTTTTCGACACCGAAAGCAGATAGCCGGACAGAGGAATTGCAGCCTGTTGAATTCAAGGCCGGAGACCTCATCGGCTATTTCATTCCAAATGCAGGCGTTGCCAGTTTTGATTTCATAGCATACGATGAGGACGTGACAAACCAATTTGCCAACCAAGAACGCCATACGTATGGATATGGGGATACGCTGCTGCATGCGGTTTGCCCTTATGATTTTTACACTACTGAAAAGAAAGAGGCATATTACGGGCTAATCGGTGCGGAATGCGGGCCCATCAGCCGGGATTATCCGGGTACGATATCCGGCTTGTGGTTTTTGGATCCGGAAGTGAATAGTTGGTTTTACGATTACTCCCAGGAGGGCGTATACGGAAGCGTTTTGCCGATTGTGGGCGACGTAGACCGGGTGATCATCGGAACAATCGGCAACCGGAGATCCACATTTATTTATCCGAATGAACCAACCTACCGGGACCCTAAGGAAGTGACCGATGCGCATTGCTACCAGCTGCACCCAGAATACAACCCGTCTGAAAAGGACGGATACATATTTTTCCAATTAGTGGATAATGAAACGTTAAAAGTGTATTACAGCGAAACCGGCGAATGCTTGGAGGATTTTCCGGCGACAGGATGGGAAACGTATTACCGGTAAAAAAATAGAACGCCTGGAAAACTGGCCATCGGATTCTATTCACTTTCTGCCAATTTCTTTTGGAGCTGCTCAAGCTCAGCATGAAGCGCCTTATTCCTTTTCAGCGGATCCATCTTTGCTTTCTGCTCCAGCTCCTCGATTTTCGCCTTTATGTTTCCCTTCTTCCTGGATAAGTCCTTTTTGCTCATTCCCATTTTAAAATCCCATGATTACTATCAGGCTGACATTTATAAAATAATAAGAAAACGCCCCGGGCTGACGCCATTTCAA
Organism: Candidatus Bilamarchaeaceae archaeon; assembly: GCA_035289085.1. Classification (GTDB taxonomy): domain Archaea; phylum Micrarchaeota; class Micrarchaeia; order Anstonellales; family Bilamarchaeaceae; genus DATDYG01. Next base: position 6,260 of record DATDYG010000101.1, read on the forward strand.
AGTTCGAGACCATACTCAAACGTACAACACCATGCATATACTATGCGACATGTTGCATAAAAGCTTAAGTGCAGTCTGCGTAAATATATCACCTATGACCGTAAAGGGAGGTGTCGTTTTATGGAATGGAAATGGAAGGGATTAGTGTTAGCGCTGCTTTTCTTCACATTATGGTTTGTAAGTAGAATCATCTTTAAACCCAATTTTATAGATGAGGATTACTTTTTCCTCTTCAAAAATAGTATACTGTACCCGCACCTTTCCCAACCTCACCCTATAGGTATTCTCTGCCAATTGGGTTATATCGTATAGTCTCCCTGGTCGAATGTTGGTTTCGAGAACTATAAGCAACCCATCCACTTTCTTTTGATAATCGATCGGAAAAAGAGTTTCGTAACCTTTTTGAGCTTTTCTGGTTAGCCGTACATCGTACATGGGCTAACCTTTTTTTATGTCTCTGAATCGTACGGTTTTCCCTTCTTTGTATTCTTTGATTGCTTCATCCAGTTCTTTTTTGTCTTGCGCGGTCATTTTTTCCACAGGAATCATTATATGCTCCAATTGGTCAACTTTTTTATGGATGTATTTGAGCTCTTTGTATATCTCATCCAGACTGATATTCTCATGTTCGCCCATTCGTTTCACCTATGGTATATCTCTTCGATAGTTTTTAATCTTATCGATATTAACAATACGCCCCGGGCTTGACTCGAACAAGCGACCCCCTGGTTGAAGCTTTTAGGAAAAGCTTCACCAAAACGGATTCGTTAAAGGCTTCACCTAAAATTAACAGCCAGGTGCTCTACCTACTGAGCTACCGAGGCAGATAGCAATTCTTATTATAAGCTAGCTAACTTAGATAGTTAGCAGTTTTTCCGATTACAGGCTGGGAGGATGTCGTCTTCTGCATTCTGCATGCTCCATCAGCCGATTTCTATTATGGAATTTGGGCAAAACGTTTTAATAGCCGAGCGTGGGAGGGTTTCATGGAAAGGGGACTGATTTGGGTAGGGGCGTTGCTGGGTTTGGTATTTGCAGGCTGCCTTTCCACTGAAACACTCGCGGGTGAAACGTTGCACATGCCCCCGGAACCGCACGAACAGGCCAATTTTACTCCACAACAGGTGCAGGTAGCCGAGCAACGATTGGCCGAGCTGGAAGCCAATTTGGTAGTAGGCAATCCAAGAAAAGACGGAATACCGGCGATTGATAATCCAACGTACGTGAGCGCTCAAGAAGCCGAGCAATTTATGGAAGACGACGATGGGATTTTTGGCATTGTTTACCAGGGTACGGCCAAAGCGTTTCCGCAGAAAATCCTGGTATGGCATGAAATTGTTAATGACCAAATTGCGGGCGATCGGATTTCGGTGACGTATTGCCCGCTTACAGGTACGGTAATGGGATTCCGGGGAGCATCGCTTGTTGACGGACACGCACTTACATTTGGTACTTCGGGCAAACTGGTGAACAGCAATCTGGTGATGTATGACCGGCAAACAGACAGCGAATGGCCCCAGATGCTGGGTGCGGCGATTAACGGACCCAACAAAGGCAACCAGTTGGAGCAGTTTCCAACGATTTGGACTACGTGGGGGCGGTGGAAAGCGCGCTACCCGAATACGGAGGTGCTATCGTTGCAAACCGGTTTTGCACGAGATTATGGATACGATCCGTACGGCTCCTACCGGCAAACGAACACCTATTATCAGCAAGACGGACCGTTCTTTCCAGTATTGGCCAGCAGCGATGCGCTAACGCCTAAGAAAGTAGTGATCGGGATAAAATTTGAGGATGGGAGTATGGCAGCCATTCCCAAAGACGAGCTGCGTGCAAATGGCATACTATCCGGAACACACAACGATCAAGCATTTGTGGCGATATACAATAGGCAATTGGAGGATGCATTGGTCTATTCGCGAACCGTAGGCAATGAAACGCTTAATTTCCGATTGGAAAACCAGACCGTTGACGAAGAAACCGGCAGCGAGTGGAACATATGGGGCCAAGCGACATCGGGAGAACTGCAAGGCACGCAACTGCGCTACCTGGATAGCTTTGATGCCATGTGGTTTGCGTGGTACGCCTATTTCCCGGACACAACGATTATTAATCCGTAAAACGTGGTGATTCCTATGGTAGGGTATAGAGAAAAAGTGGCATTGCTTTTTCAAAGTGCACGGGGCAAACGATACGGCACGCTCGTAGCCGTTCTTTATTTTTTCCTGTTTTTGTTTGCGCTGGGCAATGTCTTGATTGCCGGATCAGATCGAAAGCTTACTTATGAAGATACACCTGTGTTACAGATTTTGTCCGATTGGCCGGAGAAAATTTTCAAGGAAATGCGTCCTTTCAATTACGAGGCCATTGGCGCATTTTATCTAACACCGCAGATGGGCATCCTGATTTCGCCCATGAATATGTTGCTGGCCGCCGTGCTTTCGGCACTGGTAGGACTAAACATCCTGGCGGTAGTTTTTGGGTGGGAACAGCCTAAACTCTGCCAGTACAAAGGCCGCGGCTTGCTGCTGTCGCTATCGGCGCTGCTGACGGGATTTAGCTGCTGCGTGCCCACGTTTTTGCTGTTGCTCGGCTCCTCGCTGGCCGTTTTCACCGTAGGGGCAATAGCCGCTATTAGCTTGTTTTATCCAGTTAGCGTGGTGGGGTTGGCTGCCGGATTTTTCTTTAGCGTAAAACGCATTCGAATCGCCTAGTACGATCGACGAATTATGTCCTGAATTTTATATAAAAGACAACAGGATTTATAAGTGCGATCCCCTATAAAGATACCATGGGAGAGGAAGACTATCTGATTACGGGGAAAAAGGAAGTTGACCCGAGACAGGTGTTCATCCACACGCTGGGATCCGATGGGCGCGTATATGAATCTGCCAGCTATCCGCTGGACAGGGGCGTAGAATATATCTATCACAGCCGCGCCGGTGGTTTTGTCCCGCCCGAAGCAGGTGCAGACTCGGCCTTTTCCCAGTTGCACTATGGAGAAGGATTTTTCGAAGGTATGCGTTTCTATGATTCTCCTCAGGGGGTTGTATTGATAAGCCCGGCGCGAAACCTTGCCCGATTCATGCATTCGGCCACAGTGTTCCATCCCGTCCTGGCACGCCTGGTAATCGAGCATATGGAGAGGGACCATGAGCTGCAGTCCATTCAATTGCCCATTACCATGACGCCGACCAACTACTTCCGACTGGCAGAGGAGCACTATCTGAATGGAAGAAGAATGACCTACCCGATCGATCTGAAGTACCGGAACGGAAGAACAGACCGGATCGAAGCCGCACTGGCCTTAAATGTGGCGTGCACCGGAGGAGAAATCCGGGAATTGACGATACAGCAACTGGATGCCATTATAAAAGTACTTGCCTATACGGGCCATCTGGTATCCGGGGATTATTTTCCGCGGGAAGTGGAAATGCTGCAAAGCGGATACATCCGGCCGTGGGGCTGGGTTTCCGGAGAGCATGGCCTGAAGGTTCCCAGCATCATAGTGGAGAAAGACGGCTCTGGCAGGACAAAAATTACCAACAAGCCCATGTATGTGGCTATCGCCACGTTGCCCTGGGGATTGTATCTGACAGAGGCGCATTATACAACCGGATTGGATGTAATGGTATCCCCCTATCCGCGCATTGGCGACGATATGCCTTTTGACGCCAAGATTGCAGGCAACTACGTTCAATCCGCAATGAGCATACATCTGGGATTGCTGCTCGGATTCGGGGAAACGCTGTCGCTTAGGCATGGAAAGGTGGTGGAAGGTTCGGCCGAAAACGTCATCGTAATCATGGAAGAAGAAGGGGAGCTGGTCGCCTATACACCGGAACTAAGCAGCGGGTGCCTCCCGGGAACAACGCTGGACAGTTTTACGCAGGCCATCGCACGATTGGGCATACGAATGGAAGAACGGGCATTGAAACTAGAGGATGTTTACGAGGCGAAAGCGGTCCTGCTGCTGGGAACAGGCGCCCAGCTCATCCATGTTCGCTTGATCAGCGAAGTGGATGCCGCGGCGAAGGTCGCGCAAGCAACACGACTGCGATCGACAGAGCAGGTTAGAAAACTTATCCGGATTAACCATACGGACATGGAAGGAACCAAACACCTCATAAACGGCGGAGAAAGGCATGAAATCGTGGATCGGTTAAAAGCCGCATACCGGCAAATGCTTTTGGAAGAAGCCGACCGGCGGCTGGAACCCGTATATAATATTAATTTTAAGGCATTGGCCGAAGTGCTGCGGATAGACCTGGCGGATTTTACAACCGCAACGGACAGGGACAACCTAAACGCAGGTTATTTTCTGGAACGGGTGAATGGGTTGGAACAGCCGGACGAATTACGGGCCCGCCACAAAGCAGTAGCCCGGATGATTGCTACTGCATTAAAAAAAGCGCCGAAACCTGGAAGGCCGCTGGAGCAGAGAGTGAAAAGAGCAGCCTAATCCTCTTCGATGCCTGCCGTTGTGGGCTTTTTGCCTACGTGCAATACCTGTTCCTTGCGTGAAGCGCTGCGGTAGATCGTAATGCCTTTACAACCCAGTTTCCAGGCCAGTAGGTAAACCTTTTCCACATCCCTGGGCGTTGCGGTAGCCGGCAGGTTGATGGTTTTGCTTACAGCGAGATCGGTATGTCTCTGGAAAGCGGCCTGCATATGGACATGCGCCTCCGGCGGGATGTCGTACGCTACACGGAAACCCGCACGAATATCCTTCGGCAGCTTCGTATGCTGGATGCTGCCGGTCTCCATGATTTTTTTCATTAATTTTTTATCGTATAAACCGCGCTCCTTGAGCACCCGGGCAAAGATCCTATCGGTGTAGGCGTATTTCCCGGCCCGCACGGTCTTCACATAGGATAACGCGAATAATGGCTCGACGCCGCTGGAGGTATCTGCAATCATGGAGATGCTGCCGGTAGGCGCGATGCTCGTTACCGTTGCATTCCGCATACGATCGTATTTCTTGGCCCAGGTGCTTTGGTTAAATCCGGGGAAAGGGCCGCGGGTGCCTGCCAGTTCATAGCTGGTTTTTCTTGCTTCCTCCGTAATAAACTTCATCAGTTCTTCGGCAATGGCATACGCTTCTTTGCTGTCGTAGCGGACGCCGATCATGGCCAGCATGTCCGCAAAGCCCATGACGCCTAAGCCCAGCCGGCGGTGGGCGAGCGTCATCTGCCGGATCTGGGGCAATGGATAGCGGTTGACATCGACAACATCATCCAGGAAACGGATGGCCAGATAGACGACTTCCTGCAAGCGTTTCCAGTCCAGCTTTTCCTGCCAGGGTTTTTTGCTCCAGTCCAATGCCGCAAACTTCGCCAGGTTGATGCTGCCCAGGGTGCAGGATTCATAATCCGGCATAGGTGCTTCACCGCAAGGATTGGTGGAATGGATCGGGTATCCGGGCGTGGGGTTGGTGTCCTTTATCGTATCCATGAAGAGCAGGCCCGGCTCTGCGCTCTTCCAGGCGCTTTGGCAGATCAGCCGGAAGAGTTTTTGTGCGTTTATCTTTTTGACCGGTTTTCCGTTGCGCGGATTGATCAGCGGATAACTTCCATTGTTTTCTACCGCACGCATGAATTTGTCATCCACGGCTACGCTCACGTTGAAGTTTTCCAATACGCCGGACGTTTGCTTGGCCGTGATGAATTCCCCGATATCCGGATGCCAAACGTGTAATACGGCCATGTTCGCGCCGCGGCGCCGTCCCCCCTGCTTGATGATCTGCGTAGCCTTGTCAAATGCCGTCATGAAGGATACCGGCCCGGATGCGACGCCCTGGACCGTATCCACGATATCGCCCCGGGGACGGAGATGGGAGAAGCAGAAACCGGTTCCTCCCGCCGTCTGGTGGATGATGGCGGCGTTCTTCACGGATTCGAAGATGCCTTTCAGCTCATCCGGCACGGGCAGGATGAAGCATGCGGCTAATTGGCTTATTTCCGTATCCGCATTCATCAGTGTCGGCGAATTCGGCAGGAATTCCAGCGAGGCCATCATCTCATAAAAGGCGTTTTCATACCGGTTTCGTTCATTTTCTGCCGAAGCAATGAACCGGGCCACCCGATGAAACATCCCTTCCGGTGTTTCAATAATTTTTCCCTTCGCATCCCGGAGCAGGTAGCGTTTCTCCAGCAGCTGCAATGCATTCTTGGATAATTCCAGGGCCATGAAAGAACCATCCCTTTGGATTTTAAAAATGAGGGGGATGGAAAAAGGTATTGATGGCACCCGCTCGAACATATTGGCCTATGGAAAAACTACGGGGAAGTTTACAGCCATATGTTGAACAGCATGGCAGGCTTCCACCAAGAACTTTTTTTGAAAGAAATCGAAGAAGCGATCTGATTGACGGCATCAGAAAGAATGGCGGCTTCCAAGTTGTTAGAAGCGAATTAGGCGAAGAACCATTAAAACGTACTGGCAATAGGTCTTATAAGATCTGGGAGAATGCAAAGGCAAGGCTTGAAGAGCTAGGTTTTCCTCCTTGGCAGGAATTAAGGAAACTGGATGGGGCATTGACCGATGCGTTACAAGTACATCATGGAGGCTATGTAGAAGCAAAAAGAAAATGCGGTAGAAAGGTGCATCTGGGATATAGCCTGCGTAAATGGACAAACCTAGAGCCATTGTTATTGCAAATAATAGATGAAAACAATGGAGACCTCCCCAGCTCAACAGTCTTTCAGTGCTCTCGTGACACTCTTTACAGAGCGATAGCAAATGCTGTAGGCCGACACCATGGTGGGTTTGTTAAAGTCCGGCTTCGTCTAGGTTTCAAGATAAAATATTATTGTGCAGAAAAATCATTACGTCACAGAGAAAATTTTGACGCTATTCTAAAACCATTGGTGGAGAAATTGGGTTATTTCCCAACAACCAATCAACTAATAGCTTTAGGACTTAAAAGAGTTGTGCATGCGATGGGGATCTATTATGGTGGTGTAGTTACTGTTCGAAAAGAATACGGATATCCCCCGCATCCTAGAACAACCCGATATAGAGCAGGTAAAGATTTGGAAAGAGTAAGAGCTGCAACACCACAAGCTATAGCCATCCACAAAAGTAATTCGGATGTTTCGGAAGAGGATTCCTTCGTTGTGGATGGCTATGGACGTCCGCTTTTTTCTGCGGACGACTATATAGAAACAATTACTGGAGGTCATTCCAAAATTTTTGCAGCAACTGACAAAGAAGGAGCATCGGTAAGCATACGTAGCTTGCTCGAACTATATGGTATGGATTTACGTGCTATACACAATAACGTCATTCAGAGTTCAGATGGTTCTATGCTGCTGGTCGTATCTCCTTACTACTCCGAACTCGTTAAGCCTGTTCCATTAAGAATGGAGGGAAATGATCTTTTCTTAAATGATGAACAAGTCTGGCTTGTTAAATTGTTTATTCAACTGTCCAGTAGTAAAGATTTTCAAAAGCGGGATGCAATAAGAGAAATAGAACAGATTGCTCAAAGAGAATTAACTGGCGAAAAAGCACTTCTTGCACTTACGTTACTAAGAAATGCATTTATGGTAGAAGAAGATGCAGATATGGAAAGAGAAATGGATGCTGTATTAACTAAAGGAGAATTCAAGGACGTTTGGAAACAATTACTAAGCTGATTGGAATTTCAGAAATTGTAGGGTTGCAGATCGCTATTCTGAAAGTTGCCAGGGTATAAAGTTGATTCCGGGCGCTATTTCAAGCCCGGGTTCCTTTCTTTCCGGCAACTCGATTCCCAGTTCCATTGCGCTCAGCAAAGAGAAAGAGGCCTTTCCGCGCGGCAGCAGCTCTTTCCTGCATTCCCTAAGGACTGCTCCCCGGATATAGGCCCGTGCATACCCGTTGGTTTGGGCTTTGTTGCCCTCCGGCAGCGCGCCCCAGTGGGAGACGGCCTGCAAAAGCCCCCATAATCCGAATTGTCTCTTGTCACCCAGGGGAATGTGCCTGTAATATTGATAGGCAACATAACGGATAAAAGGCATGAATCCCTGCGCAATAATCTCAAATGCCCTGTCGTTTCCCTGCCGGGCCAGTATCCACAGCTTTTCCGCCTGTTCATCATTTGCTCCCTTATAGTTTAATTGAAGCAATGCCTGGGTTTCTTCGGGAGGAATCTGCAAACCGTTTACGATCAGGGCAAACTGTTTCCGTGCATGCCGCCTGGGGAGATAGTTTTTCCGCTGCTTTTCCCAGCGTTGAAGTTGCCGAAGAACCTCCGGGTAGTGCTCCGGCGCTACGAGAAGCCTGCCACGAAAGCTTCTTTTGCCGATGCCCAGTTTTTCCACTGCCGCATACACATCTCTCTGCACGTTTTGTCTATCCAGTTTTTCTTCGATCCTTCTTGCAGCACGGGCAGCGCCGTACTTTTCCTCTCTTAGTCCATTAAGCAGCCGTCTGCACTCCGGATGGGGTATAATGATCATCTCGGTACCGGCCAGGGTCCTGACCCTTGCTGTTTTAAAGTGGTTTTTTCCAACTATCTGGCGTACTGTGATCCTGTGTACACCTGCCCGGAGCGCAAGCTGCCTTAACGTGAGTCCGCTGCGTCTTGCCCTCTGCTCTTCGTTCCACAGCGTCAGCAATTTTACAAAGTACTCAAAAGAGAACAGCATCTCATAGCTGATATGCCGGGTTCCATGAAGTGCAATCCGTCTATAGTAAGTATCCCGTGTGATGGGGATGCCTACCTGTTCGCAGGCCATAAGGAATTCTTTTGCACTAAGATGGGTCTGTCCTAGCCGGTATTGCTCATTCACCCAGGCAACCGGGATCTCCCAATACATCGACTTTCCTTTTCTTCTTGCACCGGGAATTTTACCCTGCTTGCATTTTTGCTCAAGCGTCTCATGCCTGCTGAGCCCTACAATGCTTTTGGCAACCCGGATAGAGACCGCTTCTTCGGCTTCCATTTGTTTGGGTTTAAGCCCGGCAACCCCTCTCCGGGTGAATTCCTCCAATCGTTCAGCATTGGCCCTTTTGGAATAGGCGATTATTCTTCCAATAAGTTCCAGTCTTTGCCTTTCCATTTCTTTCGCATCTTCTGAAAACTCTTCTATAGTTTGAGTCTCGATCGCATGCCTGGATTTTTTGGTTTCAACCAAAGGCCTTGCCGGAGTTTTTCTGGTTTTTCTTTGAAAGGCTTCCACATCCAGGGAACGGGAAAAACCAGGGTAAATCCTCCAGGTTGTTCCTGGATCGCCTTTTCGGGTCGGGGGTATTTGTACAGCAGGTATTTTTCCATCTCGGATAAGACCGCGTACCCAACCTGCTGTAAGACCCAGTCTTTTAGCTAGATCTGCCGTAGTTT
>DATDYG010000102.1:0-11269 GCA_035289085.1 Candidatus Bilamarchaeaceae archaeon
TTCTTTATTGCGTGGGCCACATCTTGAACATGCACAAAAGGAATTCGATTTTTACCGTTGCCAATGATAAAGATACGCCCGCGCTCGATACGACGTAAAAAGGTATAAAACTCCTTGAATTTGGGGTCGGTGCCATAGATGATAGCGATGCGCAATGCAACCGCATTCGGATGCTGCAACGCAATTTTTTCCCCTTCATGTTTCGTTTTGGCGTATGTGCTGTCCGGATGGCAGAACGTTTCTTCATCCGCCGGAATTTCTGCAAGAATTTTTCCGTATACTGCAATCGAACTGGCGTATAGGAGACGCGCATTTTTCGGGGTGGCAGCAACAACTTTTCGCGTATATTCCACGTTACTCTCCCATAAATCGTTTTCATCGTTAAAATTCAGCGAACCGGCAAGGTGGATAATCGCCGTAGCATTCGGAAAATCCAGGGAGTCACCACGCTTTATTTTTTTGGCATTGGGAAAACGTTTCACTGCTTCCGAACCGAGACGTCCCGTGGAACCGGTGATGTAGATCATGAAGAGTTGATTAAGAGAAAGTTTTAAAGCAGGCACAACAAGATACCATTATGGCAAGGCAATATGGCGTACAATATGGCGTATCCCCCATGGAACTTCCATCCAACAGCCATAGAAAGAATATCACGCGCAACCTGCTCCTGGCAGTGGCCTCGCTGTTATTCATGTATCTTGTTTCCATTTATCTGTTTGAGCTCTATGAAGGCTGGAGCCTGTTGGATTCGGTGTATTTCGTTACGGCTACGATCTCCACCGTGGGATATGGGGATGTGGTACCGCATAGCAATGAGGGAAAGATACTGACGATCGTATTGATATGGACAGGGATTTCGCTGGCGTTTTATATCATCTATCAGATCGCGTTATACCGAGAGAAGATGCTGGATAAGCATTTCCATTTGGGCGAACGACTGCGGATATTCCGCGATCTGATAAACATCCGGGCAAGGAAACGATAGCCATGTATCAGGAGTTGTTTTTCAGAAACCAGGATGCGCTGAGCAAAGAGGAGCAGGGGAAGCTGCAAAATGCAAGCATAGCGATCATAGGTTTAGGGGGGACTGGCGGGTTCGCACTGGAAAATCTGCTTAGGGTGGGCGTAGAAGATTTTATTCTATTTGACGGGGATCGTTTTGAATTAAGCAACATGAACCGGCAGACGCTGTGCTCCATCCCTGCACTGGACCAGCCCAAAGCAGAGGTTGCAGAGCGGCGGGCAACCGAGATCAATCCATCTGCCAAGGTGGAAAGGCACGCGCATTTTACAGCAGAAAACATGGAGGAGTTGGAGCGTGCCCGGATAGTACTGGACTGTACCGACCGTGCAGCGACACATGTAGCGATTAACGAAGCCTGCAATGCACAGCGGATACCGCAGGTATTTGCCACGTGCAATTATTCCAGAGGCATAGTGAGCGTTCTGGAAAACGACGAATTGCGTAAAATGCTCCAGTTGCCGCAGGAAAAGGAGAAGCTGGGAAGCTATCACCAATGCACCAGTATTCTGGCTCCCGCAGCTACCATAGCCGGCGGATTGGCCGCGGCGCAGGCCATGGCCTATTTACTGGGAAAACCGTATGTGCACGCACCGGATGTGCTGATGTTCGATTTGTTCAGGGAAAAGATGTTTTGGACGGAACGATTGGAATGAAGGAATTTTGCACCGTGGAACCCTGTGCTTCGGCCAAGGCATACGAGATAAAGTTCGGCAGAAAGATTGACATAGAAAAGCTGCAGCAGGCATTGGGCGAAGCCGTTGTTTCTTCTACGCCGGTAGTGCTATTGTGCAGGATCAATGGAAAACCGGTGAGCATCTACGCGAGCGGGAGGGCGATGATTAAGGATATTAGTAAAGAAAAGGCTGAGGAGATAGGCCGAAAACTGGTTGAATTTTTGTAATAAAGCAAACCTTACAATTTTTCCGAATATTTTTTGGCAAGCCTTCGCAATCCAGCATTATCTGGGTAATCAATGCTTTCCTTGCGTAATGTTGTTGCGAAAAACCTTGCGGTATGCGGATGCTGCTCGATCATCTTATCAGCATCTTCCTCGTAACTCTTGCGGGTAAAGAATTCCTGCACCATTCTATTTCGCAATGCCTTTACTTCGCCGCCATCCCGCAATGGAAGCACCTGATTATTGGCGTCAAGATGATCGTAAGTGACCCAATCAAAGAAGCCACGCTCAGCCTCACCTAATAGAACTTCCCAGTATACAACTGTGCCAGGCAGTGGCGCAATGATTGGCATATAAGCATAAGGCACATTTCTTAATGTCATTAATCTGTTATAATCTTCTGTTGCCTGTTCTAAATTATGGTTCGGATATCCGCCAATAAAATCTACGAAAGGCATAATTCCGGTTGCACCTGTTTTATTGATCGCACGCTGAATCATTGCCAGACGATCGTGCACCTTTGCATCGGGTCTGTTCCAGTCTTGCGCTGCAGCATCTATTGTAGATTCTACACCAAAGAAAAAGTAAGACCATCCAGCTTTTTGCATGGCTTTAAGCATTTCGTCTCCGCGTTTTTCAATATCAATGAGCGTGCCAAATGAATTAAACTCAAAATGCTCGTTCAAACCCGCTTCGTATACTGCATCACAAAAATCTATTACGCGTCTTGGTTTAGCCATCCAGTCCTCGTCGGTAAGATTTACCATGATTTTTTCTCTTGGCCATTTTTTGCCTAATTCCTTTTTCATTTCCTTAAGTTGTAGGATAGCTCGATCAGTGCTCGCATATCTCAATCCTTCAGGATAAGTATTTGGCACTGAACAAAATGAGCAGGAAAATCTGCATCCCTGCGAAGTCGTAAGCAACACTACGGGATAATCCCTGCCTTGCGAATAATACATAAGGGGATTGTAATCCGACGGCCAATGTAATAAAGGATAATCATCTATACTCAATCTGTTTCTCCGATTTGTAATTATAATATTTCCGTTATCAACAAAAGCAATTCCCTCAACCGCGTGCGGATCTTTTTTAGCCTTTAGAATATCCATAATTTCATGAACCGTAGTTATGCCCTCACCCACGCAAACGTAATCGATTATGCTCCGCTGGAATACATTGCGTAAGTCCTCCTTAAGCACTGTAGCAACATCAGGATACCGGGCTTCCAGCTCTAGTGCGAAACGATATTGTTCGCCTACGTCCACCACGTGGTACCCACCTAAAACTACCGGAATACCAAGCTTTTCTTTGACTTCACCAGCGATTTTTAGCGCTCTGCGAAACTGGCAGGTAAAGGAGCCAAACATAAGCACATGAGGTTGCCATCCAATAATTTCCGAAACCATTTGCTCATCGCTTTTAGTGCTCGGATATTCCAAAGGCTGCTGTTCGCTATAAGGTTCGGCGAGCTGATCAAAAATACGAACATTGTACCCAGCAGTCAGTAGCGAGCTTGCCAAGTATTGTATTTGATTCGGAGGTCCCATTTGCTTTACTGCTTCACCATCCTCGCTTTTCTGCCCTAATCTACCTAGAGGACGGTATAGCGCTATGCGAATATGCTTATTATCTATATCCTGCACACGGTCGACTGATTTTACCATCGGCCCTGGAACATGGCTCATGCGTTTTATTTCATCCACAATTTTTGATACTGGTCTGCCTGGCTGGCGGGTTAAGAATGCGGGAAGTTTCTTTTCGATTACCTTTAGTTTCATGCAAATCATTCCATGTTGGTTATTTGATTATTTATTGTAATATATGTAATATTAATTTAATTACCTAAAAACTTTACAAAACCAGGAATTATCTAATATTTTTTTCTTTTTAGACTATATTAATGGTTTTAATATACATTATTTCAACCTCTATAAATTCAAAATAAAGAAATTTTAATCCTTTTTATTACTCTTTTTTTGTTTTAATAAGATTTTAATTGACAAAACAAGATTTTTTAATCATTTTCTTTCTTAATATATTATGGAATTGGATGAGACTAATAGGCGGATACTTTTTGCCCTTGACGAAGATGCATTCCAGTCACTAGCCGCACTCTCAAGAAAGACAGGGATTTCAAAGCAAGTTATAAGATACAGGATGCTTGAGATGCAACAGAAAGGGATTCTTAGACGATGCTGCGTCATTGTAAACACTGCAAAGATTGGCCTGTCCTTTTTCAAGTTTTATCTCAAATACAAAAACGTAAACAAAGAATTGGAAAGTGAGATGGTGGAATTCTTTGACGCGAACAAAAATGTCGGGCTTGTTGACACATGCGATGGAAAATACGACATGTTTATTGGCATCTGGGCGAAGGATACTCATGAACTTTATAATATCTATAAGTCCTTGTTCAAAGATTATGGAAAATTCTTCGAAGATATTACCGTATCCATTGTTGAAACCGCGTTTAACTCGAAGCGAGGCTATCTTATCGGGCAGTATACTTCTTCAGAAGTTCCTCTTTTTGGCGGAGAGATCACAGAGATTGAGATAGATGATATTGATAAAAAATTACTGGGACTTCTTTCAAATAATGCGAGGATGAAACTCGTAGATATCGCAAAAGTATTGAAGATAACTCCAAATGCAGTCAGCTACCGGATAAAGCAGTTAAAGGCACGTGGTGTAATTCAAGGCGCGAGAATCGTTCTTGATAGAAATAAAATCGGCTACTTGACTTATAAAGTTCTTGTAAAAATCGACTCTTTTGACGAGGCAGAAGTAAGGAGATTTATAAGGTATCTGACCCAATACCCCAATATCATAGATATAGATTTATGCATGGGCGAATGGAATGTGGAGCTTGACGTTGAAATAGAAAACTATCAGGCTTTTCACGAGCTTATGATAAAATTACGCACAGAATTCAGCAAACTGATAAAGAATTATGATAGCCTGCTCGTTTTCGCAGAGCATACCTATACGTATTATCCGATCGGGAAATAATATAAGTGATTCTATGAAAATCGATTTCCACGTCCACACGCATCATTCACCTGATTCGATAATCAAGCCAAAAGAGCTTTTAGAAAAGGCAAAAAAGCTGAGCATTATTCCTGCAATCACAAATCACAATACGCTTGCAGCACATAGCGAATTCAAAAAATTACAAAAAAAATTAAATTTTGATTTTATCCCCGGTGAAGAAATTCGCACAAGAGAAGGCGATTTGATTGCGTTGTACATTCAGGAGGTAATTCCAAAATTTACACCATTCTTGGAAGCGGTGGATAAGATCAAGGAGCAGGGAGGAATCAGCATTGTACCGCACATGTATGATACAACTCGTCACGTAGTGAACGATCCAAAGTTAGCTAGTAAAGCGGATGGGATTGAGGTATTCAATGCCCGTTGCCCACTACGATCGCAAAACGAGCGGGCTTTGGTGTTTGCAAAAAAATACAAAAAATTGCATTCTGCCGGAAGCGATAGTCATTTCTTATTCGAATTTGGCCATACGTATTTGGAAGTGCCGGATTTTGATATGGATAATCCTAAGGATTTGCTGCACGCATTGAAAAAATCAAAAATCCATGGAAAAAAATCGCCATTTTTTGTTCGGGGAACGACACGAATAGTGAAGTTTTTGAAAGGGATTTCCCGTTAGAACCATTTTTCCAGCTTGCTCTGGCTAGGTTCTATTCATTTCAACAAATCTTCCACGATTTTCAAAAATCTTCCTGCATTTTCTATTGCAAGAATGCAAGTTTTTTCTTCTACTGTAACTTCCTCTAACCCATAAAATATATCGTGACGCTGTTCGCGAAATGCGTCCAGCATTGTGACGATCTCAAGAGGTAACAGATTCTTTTTACTATATTCTTGTCTTAAATACTCCACAAGACAGTAATGGGATTTTTCAATTACTCCGTCTTTAAACAAAAGTGCCCGACCCAAATGGAACATGGCCATATAGGCATTCACGAGGCTCATGTCAAAGAAACCCTCATCCAGAAGACTCTTTGCCTTTTGGATTTTAAGCTCAGCCATAACAACCGAATGTTCCGCCTTTTTAATATCGGGGGCAGTTTTTCGCAACTGATGCCGTTTAAAGCAATCGTCCAAACTCATACAATCAACTCAAAATAGGCTTTTGACCATAGAGGCTTATTGAATTACATAATGCTTCAAGATAGAAGGCTCTATTTTTTCGGCTTATTTCACTCCACTCAACAATAGACAAAATTTTTAGATTGACCTCCCGCCCTAGTCTTTCTGCCAATTCTAAAGAATTTATCGTTGCACTATTTGCTATTATTAAAATATCATAATCGCTATTTTCATCATCTTCGCCACGTGCAGCGCTCCCATAAAGAAGAATGCTGGTGAGACCATTGCTTTTTGAGCTTATGAGATCAACGATGGCAGCTTCCTCAAGTTTCCAGAGCGTATAAGCTAACTTAAGCGCTTTTGTTTTGTTGTTTATTTTTAAGGTGTAAAAAGTTCCATTTGATCTTTTTTCTCGTTGCATTATTCCTTCCCTAGCATGGGTCTCTAAATAACGCCAAACTGTAACTGGGCTCATCCGCAATTCTCTGGCAATCTCTCTCAAATAATACGTTTTGTGCGGATAGTTGAAGAAAGGTATTAGCACCTTCAAGTTGTTTATTTTTTGGAATAGATGTTTCATATATTAAACAATTGTTTCATAATATTTATAAACTTTCCTAGAACCATTTTTCCAGCTTGCTCTGGCTGGTTTTTTCCTTGTATTGTTTGAGCATCTGTTCCAGGGTGCGCTGGATGCGGTCTTCGTTGAAATCATGCTCCTCGCAGAGGATTTTCCGGACCTTTGTTTCATCGCTCTCCGGCCAGGAGAATTTTTCGCTGGTTTTTTCGATGGGCGGATGGAGGAAAAAATCGATGATAGCCTCGATGTCTTCTTCGAATTCATACTGGTATTTTTCCTGAACGTATTTTTTTATCGCGCCCGGGGTGGTATGCTCCTTGACGATTTTTAATGCGGTTTTCGGGCCCACGCGCTGGACGCCTTCGTTGAAATCCGTGCCTACCAGGATGCCCAGGAGAATAAGCTGCTTATGGGTGATGCCCAGGGTACGCAGCGTCTCCTCCAGATTGATTTCCTCCGGCTCCACGATCACAAAACGGTTTTGGCGGGGGACTTTCCGCCTGCCGGTGATGGAAATGTTGCGCAGCAGGACGGGAGAACCAAATAGCAATGCATCATAATCTTGGGAGGCGGTTGCGTAGGCCGCGCCCTGCTGGACGAAGTACGCGGCCTGCGCTTCGCCTTCGCTGGGCGCCTGGAAAACCGGGATGCCCATGGCCTCTAGAAGCTGTTTGCTCTCCCCCACCATCTCCCGGGTCAGTTTGGAAGTGGCCTGAGCATATTTCTTCGCGTCTTCCAGCCTTTCCTCTTCCAGGGCTTTTTTCCATTTTTTTTCTGCCTCGGCCTTGGCAAAGGCGCGGGCCTCCTGGGTGGCGCCCTTGAAGGACGGCGGCTTGCCGTCAAATACGTAGATAGGGCGGATGCCGTTTTCCAACAACCGTGCATTCCGGTAAAACAGGCCGGACAGATGCGCGGTAACATTGCCTTTGAAATCCATGAGCGGCGTCCCGTCTTCCTGGCGGATGGAGGCTAAAAATTGATAAATAATATTGAACGCATCGATAGCGATGATTTTTCCAGAAAGGGAAGCAAGGTTAATGGTGTGTTTGCTCGCTAAATCGCCTAGATCAACCCCCATGGTTATTTCCTCTTCTTGTTTTGGCTAAGCAGATCGCCCAGCGTGGGCGCGACATTAGCGCCTGTAGAAGGGAGAGTGCCTGCGCCCTCCGCGTCGGTTTCGATCAGGGTGATTTCCAGGAATTTTTCCAGTTTTTTGGCGGTCGCCAGTGTCGGTTTTACCCTTCCCTGTTCGATCGCCTCCAGATAATTCTCCTTTTCCCCGATTTTTTGACCTAATTGAAGACGGGTTAAACCGGCTTTTTCCCGGGCGGCGCGGATTGTTTTGCCGTAGCCCTCTACAATTTCCGCTTCGGTTTTTTGCGGCCCGAACGGCCGCGGCATTGTTTCCCCTTTCTCTTCCCGGAGCGTAAAGAGGACCGTACCATGGCGGCTGCAGGGCGGGCAGGTAGCGAGCTTGGCGCCTTCAATAAGCGCGATGGCCGTTGCTTCATGCCTGCCGCACATTTCACATTGCATGCTACCCATTTCATCTCATCCTATTTTAAGATTCCCCATTCCGCCCTGGAGCATCTTCTGCATCTGGCTGCGAAATCCACGATTGCGCTTGAACATCTTGAACATCTTTTCCATTTTTTCAAACTGGCTCAGGAATTCCCGCACTTCCTGCTCGCGGGTGCCGCTGCCTTCTGCGATTCTTGCAATGCGGGATGCGGTTTTTCGCAGCAGGCTTGCATCTTTCTTTTCCGTAGCGGTCATGGAATTGATCATTGCCTCGAATTTCTTCAGCTTGTCTTCGCTCTGCTGGACCATCTCTTTGGGAATGTTCGTCGCGCCCATCATCCCGAAAACATTGCCGAGCGGACCGAGTTTTTTCGCGGCTTTCAATTGCTGGTAAAAACTTTCGATGGTAAGCTGCTCCATATCGGCGGGAGGCAGCTGCTCCTCTTCTGCAATGGCTTTTACCTTTTCCAGTAATCCGGCAATATCCGGTACGCCCAGCAGCCGCCCTACGAATTTTTCTGCGTTGTATATTTCCAGATCACCGGGCTTTTCACCCATGCCCAGGAAAGCGGTTTTCGCGCCCGTGGCAGCTACGGCGCTCACCGCGCCGCCGCCTTTCCCGGATCCATCCATCTTGGTGATGATGACACCACTCAACGGCGTGATCGCATGGAATGCCTCGGCCTGCCTGCCGGCTACCTGGCCGATGTCTGCACTTACCACCAGATAGGTCTCGTCGGGCTGGAACGCGGTATGGATTTCCTTGAGTTCCTGCGCAAGCACATCGTCCAATGCACTGCGGCCGGCAGAATCCACAATAACAATATCCTCTCTGGCCTTCTTTAACGCATCGCGCACGACGTTTGCTGCGTTTTTTTCTCCAGGGGTGGCATAGAATTTGGCATGGACCTGGGCAGCCAGCTGTTCCAGCTGTTCCTGGGCGGCCGGCCGTTCCACATCCGCACCGATAACGCCTACGCTTAATCCGCGGGATTTGTAATAATGCGCAATCTTGGAAATGCTGGTGGTTTTTCCACTGCCAAACAAGCCGACAACCAAAACCTTGTGTTTACCCAGGCGCGGTGTGTGGTTTCCCCCCATCAAATGGACGAGCTCATCGTATACGACCTTCAAAACATGTTCCTTGAGCGAAAGCGCTTCCAGCTTCTTGGCCTTCAATGCCCGTTCTTCGATGCGCTTGCTGAGCTGCAGCACCAGCTTTACGTTCACATCGCCGGTAATGAGCGTCCGCTGCAGGTCTTTAATTAATGCGCGCACGTCGTTTTCATCCACGTAAGGCTTGCCGGTAAGCTTGGCCAGTGCATTGCGCAGTTTCTGTCCTAGATCCATGGACCTCCCGGAAAAACAAGGATGGATTGGTTTCTTAAGCCTAAGGGAAAAACCTATGTTTTTAAATTTTATCCTTTATATAAGGTTATCGACTTTTGAGTAGTGAAAATGCTCAACAGTATTTAAGGGAGAGGTGAAAATATGAGCAAGCAGATATCGGGTGAACAGGTATACGTACTGCCAGAAGGAGCGCAGAGAGTTTTGGGCAGAGATGCGATGAGGGTGAATATTGCCATCGGCTATGCCGTAGCCAATATTGTGAAGACGACATTGGGCCCGAAGGGCATGGATAAGATGCTGGTCAGCGATTTGGGCGACATTGTTATTACCAATGACGGCGCAACCATCTTGGAAGAGATGAATGTGGATCATCCCGCTGCAAAATTAATGGTGGAGATCGCTAAAACACAGGATAAGGAAGTAGGTGACGGAACGACGACGAGTGTAGTGATTGCCGGTAACCTGCTCAAGAAGGCAGGCGACCTGTTGGACCAGAACGTGCATCCGACCACGATCATAAAAGGATATGAACTGGCTGCAAGAAAGGCAGAAGAAACATTAAAGCACATGGCTGAAAAAGTAACGCCCAAAGATACGGAAATACTGACCAAGATCGGGCTGGTTGCCATGGGATCAAAAGGCATTGGCGATGATGAGGAAAGGAAAAAGATTGCCAAGATTGTCGTGGATTCTATTGGGGAGGTATCCGAGGAGAAGAACGGCACGGTTGTTATTGACCAGGATCTGATTAAACTGGAAAAAAAGGCAGGCGGAGAAATTTTGGATACAGAGCTTATCCATGGTGTGCTGGTTGACAAGGAAGTGGTCCACGCCGGCATGCCCAAGACGGTAAAGGATGCCAAGATCGCACTGGTGGATGTGGCACTGGAGATCGAGAAGACGGAAACCGATGCCAAGATAGAGATCACCTCTCCGGATCAGATGGAACTGTTCCTAAAACAGGAGGAGAAGATGCTTCGGGAGATGGTCGACAAGATAGCGGCCACCGGAGCAAACGTCGTGTTCTGCCAGAAGGGCATTGATGATTTGGCCCAGCACTACCTCGCAAAGAAAAAGATTACGGCTGTACGCAGGGTGAAGAAGAGCGATATGGAAAAACTCTCCCGCGCTACGGGCGCCAGCGTGGCTTCGAGCCTGGAAGACCTGAAGAAAGAGGACTTGGGATATGCGGGGGTAGTGGAAGAGAAGAAGGTAGCCGGTGAAGCCATGGTCTTTGTGCAGAAATGCAAGCACCCGAAGAGCGTAACGATTTTCGTACGCGGCGGAACCGACCATGTAGTGAGCGAGGTCGAACGCGCCATCATAGATGCACGCGGAGCAGTAAGCAGCGCGCTCAGCGAAGGCAGCTACGTCGTGGGCGGCGGCAGCATTGAGATGGAACTCAGCAAGGCATTGCTGGACTATGCCGTAGAGATCGGCGGACGGGAACAACTGGCCATCCAGGCGTTTGCCGAGAGCCTGGAAGCGATTCCGCGGTCGCTGGCAGAGAATGCGGGTATGGATTCGATTGATACCATCGTAACGTTGAAGACCCGCCACAAGAAACCCGATGGAAAGCACCAGGGAGTGGATGTGCTCCGGGGCAAGGTGGAGGAGCTGCATGCGCAGGGCATTTTTGAGCCGACCAAGGTGAAGAGGCAGGCGATTTCGAGCGCAACGGAAACCGCACGGCTCGTCCTGCGGATTGATGATATCATCAGCTCCAGAGGAAAAGGCGGCGGGGGCATGCCTCCGGGCGGCCATGGCGGCATGGGCGGCG
>DATDYG010000103.1:0-20093 GCA_035289085.1 Candidatus Bilamarchaeaceae archaeon
CGTTCAAACTCCGCCTTCTCCAATGCCCATCCCTGATGAAACCCTGCATGTCCAGACCGGCGACCATGTTGCCGTCAATTATGTGGGCATGCTTGATGATGGCAGCATGTTCGATACCAATATCCGTGAAGTGGCTGTAGAAGCTGGTTTGCCCGTCCGGCCTGGTTATGCGCCGCTCGAATTCACCGTGGGCAGCGGCCAGCTGATCGACGGCTTTGACCGCGGGGTCATTGGCATGGAAGTCGGAGAGGAGCGCAATCTTACCATCCCGCTGGAACAGGCATACGGTCCCATACAGCAGGACCTCATCGCCACTGTCCATAAGGAAGACATACCCTTCGAGGTCGGCCTGGGCGGCATCGTGGAAACCTCGGACGGCCTGCAGGGCAGGGTTACCGATATAGACGGCGACAATGTCACCGTGGATTTCAATCACCCCCTGGCCGGCAAAACCCTCCATTTCCGCGTTATTCTTGTGAATATCTCGCGTTAACTCATACTCCATCCAATAAATAAACCAAAAAACAAATAAAAACAATAAACCGTGCGCTTGGGGCGCAGCGCCTGCGCAGCATTTTAAAAAATCCCCTCGTAGCTATAGGAGCCTGTGAAGGGAAGAAGATAACGAATTCGTGGCGAGCGATCAGTAGTTGGTGTGGTTAGCCGTTTCCTTCAGCAAGAATTCCAGGCAATCCTCCTTCTTTCCATGCCGCACATTCCATTTTGCCACAATTTTCTTATATGCTTCCATCTGCTTTTCGTATTGCTGAACACGGATGTCTGCTCCTTTCAGCCGGAAAAGCAGTTTCGGAATTGTCGGGCATAAAGCCCTCGGCACCATCTTCCCGTTGGCGTTGTAGGGGTAGAGGCGGCATGCCAGCGGCGCAATCTCATGGATGCTGCATCGGTTGTCCTTCAAAAAATAGCAGGGATGGGAATAAAACGTCAGCAGGTATTCGTACCGTTCCTTTCCTTCATAGCATTCCAGTATCGCTTCGTTATCCGGATTGAGGATGCGTGCCGGTACCAGCTGTACGAACTCCCCCGGCTTTTTCCCTGTTTCCTGCATGATGCGCAGCACATCAAAACTCGTTAACGTAATCAGGTAATTCTTGCAGCAATGGGCGGCGCATAAACTGCATGGATTGGGCATATATTCCCCTGGCCGAAAACATTATTTAACTTCATCTTCTTATTCATTCCATGGTCCGTTACAATGGCGAATACTGCCATTTCCTTTCGGTATTAAGCAATTCCTATGCGTTCGGCATTTCTGCCGCGCTGCTGGAGCAGGGCCCGCTCACCAAAAAAGAGCTGTACGAGGAATTGGGCTTTCATCCGAATACCATCCAGAAACAACTGAAAAACCTCATGGAATGTGGCTATGTGCTGCCCCAGTCCACCAAACCGATCAAATATGGCGTGAACAAGCGTATCATGCTACCGTTGATAAAACTAATGAACTTCCATATCCGGCGCCATGGCAGCCGCATCAGAGGCTAGTTTTTATTTTTTTCTCCCGATAGTATATGCCATGCGTTCTCAATCCATCGATGAGTACCTTAAGGCCTTGCATCTGCTCACCCAGAAAAACGAATTTGCCAAAACCACTGAAATCGCGAAAACACTTTCCGTTTCCCCCTCCAGCGTTACCGAGATGCTGGAAAAAATGAGCAGGCAGGGCTTGGTGGATCATTCGCCCTATCACGGCTCCAAGCTCACTGCTCAGGGCCAACAGGAAGCCAAGAAAATGATCCGCCGCTACCGTCTGTTGCAGGTTTTTTTTCAAAAATTTCTCGGCCTTTCCAGAAAAGAGGCCTCGGACCAGGCCTGCCTGATGGAACACCACATCAGCGATAAGGTGGAAGAAAACATCTGCACCATGCTCGATAGGCCCATGGAAAGCTTTGATAACCAGCCGGTGCCCAAATGCGGCAAACGTATTTCCTGTGAAAAATGCCTTACCTTGGCTTCGAACAGCTCCAAAGGCAGGTAAGTACATGTCCTGGTTTTCTTTTGCCGTAGCCGCATCCTTTCTCGGGGCAGTAGTGAGCGGTGTTTTCCGGGTGCTTCAATGAATGAAATTGAGCATATCCTAAAATCTGCAAAAACCATCGCAGTAGTTGGCCTAAGCGATAAACCCGAGCGCGATAGCTATATTGTTGCAGAATATTTGCAGAATGCTGGCTATGAAATTATTCCGGTTAATCCGAATATCAGAGAATGGAAAGGAATCAAGGCATATGCGAGTTTGCTTGATGTAAAGGAAAAAATTGATGTGGTGGATATTTTTCGAAGAAGCGAATTTATTGAAGAAATTGTCGATCAAGCTTTAGCAATGAAGAATAAACCAACGGTTATATGGATGCAGCTTGGAATACAAAACGAACGAGCAGCAGAGGAAGCAAGAAGTGCCGGAATGATTGTTATCCAAAATAAATGTATGAAGATAGAGCATGAGAAATTTATAAAAATGCAATAAACCTGGGATTGCCAACTACTGTTGCGTATTTCCTAAGTCATACAATCTTTGATACACTAGAACATTTGCTATGATGCCCGGTTTAAACCCACGGTCAATGGAAAAGCTTTCATCGTTACCGTGATAATGGTCACTCGGGTCATTATAAGCATTGAAAACAACAGGGACGCCCAAGATTGTTTGGTAATACATTGCAATTGGTTCCGTGCCTCCACAACCTGCAAAATCGACTTGATGCACTCCAAACGCTTCGCTCATGCTTAAAGCAATTGCATCAAAGGTCGGTCCAGTAACATCAGTGCTAAAGGGATATGCAACATGGCCCGCTTTAATCGTCAAGGTTTCTGGCCCTAGATTGGTTTCTTCAACTAAGCGCCTGTAAACCTCCCTTGAGAATAACTCGAAAATTTCTTTTGGATCTTGATCTGCGACTAGGCGCATTGTAACATATGCCTGTGCTCTGGTAGTTAGTTTGTTAGTGTGCGGGATCGCTTCTCCCTGGGGATCTAATATGGTATGGACCTGATATGTTGGTTGAGCCCACATTGCCGCTTGCGCGGAGCAATTATCCAGCGTAACAATTCCTGTTAAGCCGTTCATTCTAATAAAATGGTCAACATCAAAGGGCATTTCAATAAGACGCGCAATAGCCGGATCAGTCATCGGTCTGACACGGTCATAAAAACCAGGGATACCAACACGCATTGTTTTCAGATTTTTTAATGCCAGAATTCTGGATAAAACATCAACCGCGCTGTAAGTAAGGCTGTCACCAGAATGCGGGTCGTTTGTTCCAAATTCAAGCTTAACATCAGCACCAACAAGACCCCGGGCCATGGTGGTTATAACTGGAATGCCCGGCCTGCCTGGTGCGGAATCAGTAAGAATAACCAAATCACATTTCAATAAATCCAAATGCACCTTTACAAATTTATCCATATTCGGGCTTCCTGTTTCTTCTCCGCCTTCAATAAGAAATTTTATATTAACTGGCAATGGTAAACCCAAATCCCTTATCATCTTGACAGCCATAACATGCGTTAATACCTGGCCCCAATCATCACTTGTGCCCCTACCAAAAACCCGGGTTTCTCCACCTTGAGTTACGAATTTCGGTTCGTGAGGTTGTGTCACTGTCCATTGATTTTTAGCAGATGGTTGCCCATCAAAATGACCACCTACTAATATTGTTGGCGCATTGGGAAGATCAGCCTTTATCTCACCAAAAACAGCAGGATAACAACCTTCATGCTGAATTACTCTTGCGTTTGTAACACCAGCAACACGCATATGATCGCGAACTCGTCCTGCAGTGGCAAGCATATCATTTGGTGTTTTTAGCTGGCTGACTGCTTCTTCAACGATAATAGGAAAAAGATGATCTCTAACTAACGTAAGTCCTTGTCTTCCTACTTCTGCCCGAATTCTTCCAACATCTAATCTAACAGTTTCTCTCATAATAATCTCTCCCCTTAATAATACTAATTATAACTATTTAAAAACATGCGCATAGGCTTATCAGTCACTAATCATACTATGATAAAACATCCTATAACCTCCATCCGGCAGTCGCACCACCGCTGGCGATTCCACACTTTCCTCGCTTGCGCTGGCTTCCAAGCGCAACCCTTCCTCTTCCCAATCCAGGCCATCACTGGAAAATGCTGAATAAATATCTGCTTGGGGTGGTAGCCCGCTACTTTTATGATAATACATCCTGTATCCGCCAGCTACCTTGATGGTATTAGAAACGCTTCCCATGAAAGGAAGCTCGCTTTGTTTTCTAAAATCTAATCCATCATCAGATGTTGCAAGCGTGCTTTGCACGCCTTCTGAAATAAGCATCACCCATTCATCATCTGCCATAAAAACGTCCGGATCGGTTATCCCCTGCTCCCTTGCATAGGCTGTTTCCTGATCCTCAAATTCTATTCCATTATCGGAAAAGGCTACATCTATGGATGCAAACCGAGAGCTAACCGATTCAAAATTTGTGAAATATAATCTATAAACATCATCAATCAAAACTACATCGGGATCGGCACCACTGAAGAAATCATTATATTCAACCTTTACTTTGTAATATCTCCAATCCCCATCCTTGTTTATCGCTACGCTTATACCGCCATTTTTCCAATCAACATAATATACGCGAATATCACCATCCGTATCAATTATTGCATCCGGTACACTCGCCTGATCAGCTAAAATAAAATTATCCCTCGTCCACTGCAGCCCGTCTGGCGAGCTCGCGCTTTTTATCCGGTGCTTCCATGGGCCATTATCCCCTTGCAATCCTGCTGGTGCATTTCCAATTCCCTCTCCGGGCGTCACTTCCTCGAATTCTTCTGAAGGCATTTCAGGCGGTATCGGTTCTTCCTCCGGCACCGCCGGCAACTCCGGCGCAGGTTGGTCTTGCGGGGGTAAAGGAGGTTGGCTGGGCGGTGGAGCCGGGGCAGATACGGTTTCAGGGCTATCCGGAGTCAACTCCGGTTCCTGGGAAGGTTCGGCGCAACCTAAAAATAATAAAAACAACAGGGTGAACGCAACATATTTTCGCATGCATTCCTCTCTATCTAAACTTTTTTATAATACGCGTATACTGCTCCCACATACAGCAAATAGCCCAGCACCTGCAGATCGCTCGGATTGGTGTCATAGCCGATTAATCCTTTCAAAATGCCCCCCACCGCTCCTTTTTCTCCCAGAAGCGATGTCCTCTCCCATCCTAGATCATAAACATGCTCCATCCATACCGGCAGCACGCCTGCTTCCTGCAGTTTGTGCAGTCCTTGGGAGAATAACCCGGCAGCCAGCAACACCAGCACCGCGGTCGTCACCTTGAAAAACAACCCAATGTTAAATCGCATTGCGTATTCAAACACCAAAATACCCACCACAATCGCAGTGGCCATCCCCATCAATGCCCCTGCCAGCGAAAGCGTTTCGGTAGTCAAAAAAATACCTGTTAAGAACAGTACGGCTTCTACGCCTTCGCGCAAAACCGACACCGTCGTCAACATAAATAACCCAAAGGCCGATCCTTGGGCAATGCGCGTTTTCACATCGCGCTGAAGGGCCTCTACTACCTTCTTCTGCTTGGCAATCCACATCACCAGCCAGGTGACGAGCAATGCGGTAACGATCATGAACACGCCTTCAAACAATTCCTCGCTTTGCGCAAACAACTCCTCACTAAATCCAAAAGACATGGCCAGCAGAATGGTTAGGAAAACTCCTACGGCCAAGCCCAGCCATACATGTTTTTCATATTCCAGGTTTTTCGTCTTGTGAAGGTAGGCGAGAATGATCCCGATGACGAACGCAACTTCCAAACTTTCTCGGAACATTACAATAAATTCAGCTAGTGCCATGATAACCGATTTACTATTCACAAAAAGCCTTTAAAAGTTTCGGTTAGCCTAAATTTTCATTTTCCCCAAGCGGTTAAGAAACTTGCTTTTCTTATATATACGGTATCCATATGGTTAGCTTAGAAAGCGAATTTTTAGGATGCAGATTGAAAAATCCTTTATTTCTAGCCTCGGGAATTCTTGGAGTAACCAGGGCAAGCTTGGAAGATGTAGCAGATCATGAGGCTGCTGGTTTGATAACAAAATCTCTTTCGCTTGAACCGCGCAAAGGCCATGAAACGCCCATTCTGGCGGAAACGCCTGCAGGCTTTCTCAACGCCGTAGGTTACGCGAACCCGGGTATCGAAGAAGGGTTGAAGGAGTTTTCCGGATGGAAAAGAAAAGAAATGCTCGTTATCAGTATCGTTGGAAAGGATGAAACGGAATTTGCGGCGTTGGCGAAGAAGGTGCAGCAAGCGATCGATGCGAAAGCGCTACGTTGCCATGCCCTGGAGGCTGTCCTTTCCTGCCCGCATACGCCCGGATATGGATTGATGGCCGGCCAGCAAACACCGGAAAAAGCGGCAAAAATAACAAAAACTATTCGTGATGCGCTTTCGATTCCGTTTATTGTTAAAATTTCGCCTGCTGTCCCTGGCGAAGTGGAAGTAGCCAAAGCCATCGAAAAAGCCGGTGCAGATGCGATTGATATTGGGAATACCACCGGCCCCGGAATGGTCATAGATATTGAACAACGCGCACCGGTCTTAGGTTTTGGAATGGGGGGCTTGAGCGGGCCAGCGCTTCGCCCATTAACCGTCAGGTGCATCTATGATATTTACCAATCCATCTCCATCCCGATCATGGGCACGGGCGGAGTAACCTATGGTAAGGATGCGTTGGAGCTCATGATGGCTGGAGCCAGCGTGCTGGGCGTAGGTACGGCGGTCTACTATCGCGGGAAGGATGTTTTTGCAAAGATCGCAAGCGAAACAGAGCAATGGCTAAAAGACCATAGCCATAAAAATCTGAAAGAAATTGTTGGACTGGCACACAAGGCATAAACCTAATTCTTACGAAAATGGCACAGGAACTGGCTTAATGTAATGTTGTAAAAAATGGAAAAACAAACATTTAAAAGAAGTTCTGTTGACATTATAATAACGTTAAAGGTGAAAATGTGGATGAATTAAGTAGACTATCTGTTGAAGATCTTTGGCGAACTGCGATAGGTCAAACTTCAAATGGCGAATCAGTCCATATTGATATAGGTATTCGAGATCAAGCGGCTTTAACAGCAATGGAAAAGCTCTCTCGCGAAGGAAACCACGCTTCTATTATAAGAACAGTTTTAAGTTTAAGAAATTACTTAAGTTCTCATACCCTCCAGACTGCTGAAAGAATCGTTAATGTGGCAAATGCAACGCTTTTGGCTAGGCGTCTGGTGGCTGAAGAAGATGTAACTATGCTCCTCTCTATCAGCAACTATACAGATGTTATACGACAAGTCTTTCCAAATCTTTCTGCTGAAATTAGACGGATTGCATATGAAGAAACTAAAGTCCTTGGCCTTCAGCTTATTGACATATATACTTCAAAGGAGGATTATAAGACAGTCCTTAGCATGGTGTTAAGTAACTGGCCTCCTGAAGTTCGGGAAACTGGGGCTCGCGTTATCAGAGATAAAGAAAAAGCAGTCATCGGACAATTGCAATTAAGCGAGCATAGGGATCAGTCTCTCTTAGAACAAATTGTTGGTAGTTCCTCACTTCCAGGATTAATTAGAAATGCTGCTATGCAGAGATTGGAAAGTCTGGAATCGGCTTCTGAGCAAGTAATACCTAATACTGTACCTGCTAAAGTAGGTCAATCAGATCCTTACTTTTGGATGACTATAAAACCGGGTGAGCTTTATAAAAGGGCGCGTGATGTAAGGCCATTTCATACCGCAACATCAAAAGCTCACGGTACTAGGAAATTTGCCCGCGCTCTTGCTCGGGTATAGATTTTTCAAGGCACTTAATGAGAATATCATAGGTGCAGCGCATCGGAAATAGCCGTAATTTCATCTTTGTTCAAACTTCCGACCATTTTAGCCTATTTTTGACTGGTTTTCTGGACGAATTATCAAAGAGTTCATTATCTGTCGTAGAAGATGGGGAAAAACGATAGGTTTAAATACGTGCTGGGCAATAATATTTATCCATAATCTTAGCATTAATTGAGGTAAAAATATGGGTGTTTTCGTAGCTGCTAATCAAAGAGTTGAAGTAGCCGGTAAGCATACCTGGCTGGAGGCAATTCACAGAGGCAATACTGCTAGAAAAAGGATAGTGCCGAATTCATTCTACAATAGAGTACTTCTTGATAAAGATGAGGGAGGAAGGCCCAGAGCTGTTCCACGGGAGATTATCGACAGCTTGCCTGCATATACCGGTACTTTTGGCATGATTGGAGCGAAAGGTAGACCTTTTGGAGATAGAGTAGAAGGTGAATGTGACTATGCAGGAAGAAGAAAAACTGTTGTAGTAAAGCCTAGCAGCGATGAAACTGGTCTTGTTGACATGATAGTAACTTGTGATCATGGGTTCGCAGCAGATGGCACGTCCTTCTTAAATTTGTTCAATGCAAGAACTGAAAGACCAATAAGGACGGATGAAGAAATGGGTGAAGCAGATACTATTCTTTTGAATTTGAATGGACAAAAACGACGTTATAGAATTCAAGACAGAAATGGTGGCGTACTCGAAGCTGTTGGCAATGATAATACTTATGGCTGGATTTCTGATTTAGCTACTCTCGGTCTTTTGAGGCACGGCCACGGCGGCTTCTACGGCAGGTGTGATAACTGGCTGAGTTTTTCGAATGGCCGGTGCTCCTGTGGTTGGCGGGGCGTCGACCTGAGAGTTCGGCCGTCCAGTCGTTTTGCGGTGGTAAGAGAAGCTACCGACGCGGTTGTCGCAAGCGACAATGCGCCTATTGTTGGTGGCAGTAAAGAACAAGTCAATGCTGCTCCAGAACTAGTTAGGCAGCCAAGGCAAAAATAGAATCCCTTGTTAACCCAAATTATCAGAGTGTTTTTATTTGCTTTTGTCCTCATCTCCTCATGGACCTTAATCCATACCAATCGAATTTTCCCATGCATACTGCAAAAATAGCAAAGCTCATTCAGGAGAATTACCGAATCAAGACGTTTGAGCTGGTGGCCAAGATAAGCTCGTATCCCGGCCAATTTATCATGATCTGGCTGCCGCGCATGGGCGAGCGGCCGATGAGCCTGGGGGGTGGAAATCCCGTAACGTTCACCATTGCCGCCATAGGCAAGTTCAGCGAAGCAATGCACCAGCTCAAAGAAGGAGATCCGGTAAGCTTCCGTGGTCCACTGGGCACCCATTTTATGCTTCCAGAGAAGGCGAAAACGATCGCAGTGGTGGGTGGAGGATACGGTGTAGTTCCCATGGCCTATCTGGCCAAAGAAGCCAAGAAAAAAAGCATCCGCAGCATCGCGGTGATTGGTTCCAGAACGGAAAAAGATGTCATCTTCGAAAACCATTTCAAGGAGTTCGGCGAAGTTCATGTGACGACGGACGATGGCAGCTACGGCAGGAAAGGGAATGTCATGGCCGCCCTCGAGGAGCTAATAACACACCATCGTTTTGATGCGGTATATGCCTGCGGTCCGGAGATGATGATGTACAACGTGGCCCGGTTCGCCCAAAAAAACAAGATCCCGTCCCAGGTGAGCGTGGAACGCTACATGAAATGCGGCATTAACATCTGTGGTGCCTGCGACATCAACGGGAAAACCACCTGCAACGATGGCCCCATCTTCACCGGTGAGCAGGCATTGCAATTCAGCGAATTCGGCAAAACCCATCGGGATGCGTGCGGGATCAAGCAGTCCTTCTAATTACCAAAAAAATGGTAGTTACGCATTTTTGAGTATATTTTTAAATCGTTGGGTGTGCTATACATTTCATGCTTTCTTCGCTTAAACATGCGTTAGCCGCACTTAGGAATGGCAAACCTGTCGTACTTTACGACGGGGATGAAAGAGAAGGCGAAGCCGATCTGGTCTACCACGCCCATTCCATCACCCCCGAGAAAATCCACCGCCTCCGCAGGGATGCCGGCGGGCTCATCTGCGTGGCACTGGGGGAGGGGATTGCAGGAAAGATCGGCATACCCTTCATTAGCGATATCATCGCTTCCAGCGGCCGCCTCCATAAAATGGTAGTGAAGAAAACGGCCTATGGCGACAAACCCGCCTTTTCCATCGCCGTCAACCACAAGGACGTATACACCGGCATCCCGGACAATGACCGCGCCTTAACGATAAAACGGCTGGCGGGCATCATCCGCAGAAACAACGGCCTGCAAAAAGATTTTATAAAAAACTTCTATACGCCGGGCCATGTGTTTTTACTGATTGGAAGAGGAATAAGGAACAGACGTGGGCATACCGAGTTGTCCCTTGCGCTTGCCGAACGTGCCCGATTGCCTGGAATAATGGTATTGTGCGAAATGCTCGGAAAGGGAAAGGCATTGAATAAGGCACAGGCGCGTGCCTATGCAGAAAAAAACAAGCTGGTTTTCATAGAAGGGAGCGATATCTGATGGCCACTATCGGGATCGTGGATACCACCTTTGCACGAATCAATATGGGCGAGATTGCACTCGACGAGCTGAAGCGATCTTCTCCGGAAACACATGTTATCCGCCGGACCGTTCCGGGTATCAAGGATTTGCCGGTCGCCTGCAAACGATTATTGGATGAAGGGTGCGACACTGTCATGGCCTTGGGCATGGTTGGCGGTGCGCCCATCGATCAGCAATGCGCCCATGAAGCCAGTTTGGGCATCCAGCAGGCCCAGCTGCTGACCAACAAGCACATCGTCGAAGTATTCGTGCACGAGAACGAGGCCTGGAACGAAAAGGAGCTGCAGCAGATAGCCGAAAACCGCATCCGGAAGCATGTGCATAATGCCGTATCGCTTGCTGCGCAGCCTGAAAAGCTTACAGCGAATGCGGGAAAAGGCATCCGCCAGGGAAAAGCGGATGAGGGTATGCTACAGTTCCCAGATGCCATCCGCCTGGGCATCGTACTCTCCCGCTTCAACACCAACATCACCGAAAAGATGAAAGATGCCGCCCTTGCCTATGCCCAAGAAAAAGGCGCAACGGTACGGGATGTTATCGAAGTGCCCGGGGCCTACGATGCGCCGCTGGCAGTTAAAAGATTGCTTACCCATAAAAACATTGACGGTGTAGCCGTTCTGGGTGCGGTGGTAAAGGGGGAGACGAAACACGATGAGGTAATCGTATTTACATTAGCTAATACGTTGATGGCGCTCTCCTTGGAATTCCACAAGCCCGTAACGCTCGGCGTCATGGGTCCGGCCATTACCCCGGAACAGGCGAAAAAACGCGCCGAGCCCTATGCCCGGCGGGCTGTGGATGCGGCACTGGTGTTAGTGCAGAGGTTGAAACGATGAATGCAAAACAGGTTGCAAAGGCCAAACTACCTACCCGGTATGGGGCGTTTGATGTGTATGCCTTTTACGATGATGCGGGAAAGGAGCACCTGGTGCTTGCCTGCGGGAAGTGGGACGAAAAAAGCGTCGTCAATGTCCGCGTCCATTCCAAATGTTTAACCGGCGATACCTTTGGCAGTCTGCGCTGCGATTGCCGCGGGCAGTTTGAACAAGCATTGGTGTATATCGCAAAACATGACGGTATCCTCCTCTATCTCGACCAGGAAGGCCGCGGCATCGGACTGGCCAATAAGATCAGGGCATACGCATTGCAGGATAAAGGGCATGATACGGTGGAAGCGAATAAAAAACTCGGTTTTGAGGACGATTTACGGGACTACGCCATTGCGGCCAAAATCATCGAATCCCTGGGCATCCGTAATGTGCGCGTACTAACTAATAATCCAAAAAAACTGCGCGGATTGGAGGGAAATGGATTAAATGTAATTGAAAGAATCCCTCTTATTGCTTCTCCCACAACACATAATAAGAGCTACATGGAAACCAAAAAGAAAAAGATGAACCACCTCATTTAGTTGATGCTATGGATTATCTGGCCCGCGCATTGAAACTTGCCAAAAAATCCCACCCATCCCCTAACCCTGGCGTGGGCTGCGTCATTATCAAGGATGATAAGATCATCGGCCAGGGCTATCATAAAAAGGCCGGGGAGGCGCACGCAGAAGCTGTTGCGATACAAGACGCAAACACAAGGTCTGGCTGGCAAAATAAAAGCGATATGCTACTCCAACCAAACCTTGTGAAACGCAAGGCGCAGGACCTTGCAGGATCCATCATGTACGTAACGCTCGAACCCTGCTCCCACGAGGAAAAACGCACCCTGCCCTGCACGCAGGCCATCATCGAGCACCGGATAAAAAAAGTAGTGGTGGGCTGTGAAGACCAAAACCCGCAGGTAAAAGGCATCGAGGCATTGCGGGAGGCCGGTATCGAAGTCGAACTAGTGAACGATCCCGATTGCAGAGAGCTAAACGAGGCGTTTTTCCATTGGGTTAAGACAAAACGGCCGTTTGTACTGCTAAAGCTGGCCATGACCCTCGACGGAAGAATAGCCACGAAAACCGGCGATTCGAAATACATCAGCAACCCCCAATCCCGCTCCATCGGCTATGCGTGGAGGGCCTTATACGATGCGATCCTGGTGGGCTTGAATACCGTTGTCATCGACAACCCCCGCCTCACCTCCCGCACGCCAGGTGCGCCGAATCCCATCCGCATCGTTGTAGACGGGAAACTACAGCTACCGCTTACTTCGCGTGTGCTGGAAGCCAACGCCCGCCGCATCGTTGCCACCACGCCCAAACACGATAAAGAAAAGAAAAAACAGCTGGAAGCGCTGGGGGTAGATGTGCTGGTATTGCCGGAAGAAGAGCCTGGTCACGTGGATTTAAACGCCTTGCTCACCGAACTGGGCAGCCAGGGCGTTACCTCTGTTATCGTGGAAGGCGGAAGCGAGGTGGCCACGGATTTTTTTAAGGCGAAGCTTATCAACAAGGGGGCGTTCTTCATCGCGGCCAAGATCCTGGGGGAAGGGAAAACCGCATTCGCAGGCGGCGGCGTGGAAAAGATGGACCAGGCCTGGCAGTTGAAAAACCTCTCCATCCGCAAAGTAGGAAATGATGTTTTAATTATAGGATATTTCTAGTTTCGCCTTTTTCAACACTTCCGCATCTCTTTGGCCAAAAAAGGCGAGCCCAAAAACAATTCTTATGCGCCTTTTCTTAAGCGATAAGAGAAACTTGACGCAATAAATGAAATATTTATAAATGTATACATATACATATATCTTATGTCGAATTTGATTAATATTTCCGATCATGTCTACGAAGAACTTACAGAGCTTAAAAAGATACGCAAGGAAAGTTACACAGAAGTAATAGATAGATTCATACACAGTGCTCAAGAGAAGAAAAAAACTAGAAGCTGGGACGATTTGATTGCAAGGGCAAAAGAGCGTGATGCCAAGTTCAAAGGAAAAAAAGAAAAGATAGACCACGATTTAATCGCTTATGGTGCTTCCCGTGATAGTTCTTGATACCTCTCTTTTAGTTTCATTCTATCTGACTGCAGATGTCAATCATGAAAAAGCGATTGAGCTTGTTAGACAGAACAAAAACGAGACAATGCTTCTTTCAGATATAATACTGTTTGAGACATTAACTGTTTTGAACTATAAGAGCGATATAAACCTGGCAAAAGAGGCTCACGAAGAGCTACTAAGCAATAAGCAGATTAGGTTCTTTCATCTTACCGAGCAGGAAAAAGACGAAATACTTTGGCAATTTTTTGAAAATAATAAAAAAGCAAAGCTTAGTTTTGCTGGTATTTCAGTTATCTATATGGCTAGTACAAGCAACTCAAAGGTTCTAGCATTTGACGAAGGAATTTTGAAGGCATTAGAATAAAGTAAATACCTCGAAACAGAAAACTAGAACACATTACCCACAAGGTTTGACTAGGGTAATAAAAATTTTAATTTGCTAGCCAAACATTGTGCCAGCCCAGCTTCCAACCAAATATCCGATGAAAGCAGCTGCTAAGCCTATGAGCATCAGCTCTATACCGGTCTTCCACCATTTGCCCAATGTAATTTTTCCTTTGTAAGCGCCAGCAAAAAACAGTGCTAAAGCTGAAAGAATAAGCGAAGGGGGCATTGCTGCCTGGACGCTCATGAAAAAGAATGGAAAGAGTGGTATTAGCGATCCTACAAAAGCAGCTCCGCCAACCACTGCACCTTCCCTTAACGGATTGATGTCCTTGCTCTCTGCTAGGCCTAGCTCTTCAGTCATCATTACATCTATCCAGGTTTTCTCATTGCTGGTTATCTTTTTCACGATGCCTTCCAGTTGCCTCCCGCGAAATCCCTTTTTCATATAGATTAACCGTATCTCCTCTTTCTCCACCTCAGGCACTTCCTTGATTTCGCGTTTCTCGTTCTCCAGTTCGCGATAGTAATAATCCCGCTGCGCTTTGCCCGAAGTATATGCCACCGCAGCCATGGAAATACTTTCTGCAAATGTTGCTGCCAATCCCCCCACAATTACCGCTCCCGCACCGATAGCCGGGTTCACGCTCACCGCTCCTGCCAGTCCCAGCACGATGCCCAGTACATTCACCAGCCCATCCTGCCCGCCTAAAATAATCTGGCGCAGCGTAGAACCGGTCTGTGGCGTGTGCGGTTCCTCTTTTTCCATGGCTATCCCTCATCCTTCAAGCTTATAATGCAATAATGCCGCCAGTCCGCCCAATCCCTGTAATTTCCCGCCTGCATCGCTTTCGCCAGAAACAATCAGGATCTCGGCGCCGGCGTTTCCTGCCTGTTCGGTAATCCCCTGAATTTCTTTATTGCTGCGCAGCAGTTCATCCAGCACTAGCAGGATTTTTACTGCGCGCGCCCCCACCGCATTTTTCACCTGCTGCATGCCATACGTTGCCTTTCCGTTTTTATGTACCTCGGCAATGAACTCTTCAACCGCTCGCTGTTCCTTCTCCAGCCGTTGCTCCCCGACAGCTTTTTCCACAATGCCACCTTTGAATAATTCATTGACACCGCTGCGCTCAGCATAGCTGCACGTCTCCCATCGAATACGCACCAATAGCTCCGGCTTTTTTCTTTCCAGGAACTTTTTCAGGTTCTCTTTCGTAAAACCCGGGCCGGCAACAATGAACCGTTCCGGGTGCTTTTCCACGTATTCCGCGATCGTCTGGTAGTATTGCTCCACCTTTTGCTGGTGCTTTTCATCCCGCTTGCTGGCCTCGCTGTAGAATTCCGGCCCGTATTCAATCCCATACCCCTTTACCAGCGCGGTTAATGCCTTTTCCTCATCCAAGACAATAATGCGAAGCTGCGGCTTTTTGGCCTCTTTTTCCGCTTCGCGTAGGCGCCGTATCTCATAGTTCTTCCATTCGTTTTTTTGCACGATGATCTTCATCCCTTTCTCGATTTCCAGCGTATGGTGCCGTCCTTTCTGGACGAACTCCTCCGGACTGCCGGATAGAATCGTTCCCAGCACCCGCAGCCGGTTCTCGCTCTTGGAAAATTCGATGCGTTCCGCTTCCACCATGATGCGCACGTGCTTTTTCTCCTGCTCTTTCTCGAATTTGACAGTACGTAAACTATCGCCTTCCAGCTTGTCCCCGATCGCCAGCACCCGCTCCAGGTGCCAGAGGTCCTCCAGGCTGTTGATGAGCAGCTTGATCCTGCCCTCCTGTTCGTCTATCCTCAAAATCTTCATATTCAAACCTTTTTACGATCTAATAACTCTCCTAAGGTTAAAAAGTTTGATCCAAAAACCCAGACGGCTCAAGAAACTCCTCTTTTTGGGCCAGGCCTCATTTGCCTATGGAACCCCCGAAGAGGCTATTTTTGGGTCAAGCCTCTTTGTCCTGGCAGGGTAAAAGTACGAAAAAGGCTTATGTGACAAAGGTTTATAAATACTGGATGGCATAACATAAACATGCCCTCCCATATCGAGCCACGTTTAAAACATATGCGGATGCCACGCCGTTGCCCCAGCTTCCCGGCCCAGCGAAGGGACCGGCGTAGCCAGCGCCGCACTCCGTCCGGGCCTGTGCAAAGACCCGAGCTTCGCCTTCCGTTATACGATCCTATCCCACGTCCAGGCGTGGGAGAAAAACCGCCCGATACGAAAAAGCCCCCTCGCGGCGTTGCCATAATCCAGCTATAATTCCAATTTATGAATAAAATGGGGTCAGCTTGAAACGTTAGTCCCGTGTTTTGCCAAATGGCCTTTGACCATGTCGCGATCGTCGATACGATCACGAACATCTTTTGGACATGTTTGTCCAAAAAGAACCCTTTACTTTTGCCACCAGAATGGCAGAAGTCAAAAGTAATGGGAATTGGGGTCGCAGGGATTTGTTCATTCCAAAACCAGAATAAACATAAAAGTTTACTCTGGAGGTTGGAACCCTCAAGGGACCCGGTCTTAGAAAGACCAAGTATTGGGTCCCTTATGGGATTGAACCCCGATATGCAGTTTTCACGGCTCTTGTGCCTGCCGAAGCAAGTGAGATCTGGAGACTTGGCTATCATTATTCAATCAAAAATAAGAATAACGATATCTGCCGTGTTAACCTGGTTGTGCATGTACAAGACATTCTTGTACAGACAGGAAAGCGTGCTTCCCTGGATTTCTTTGCACCACGACCCCGTAAACAATTTAGGTTAACCAACCTAATGGTGTGTTGTTCTTGTTATAACCTCTTTATATCAGTTTCTAAAAAGAATCTCCTCTAATTCCTGTAGCTCACATATCAATCTATCAGGTCGTTTTACCTCCACGTGGTACTCGGGGTCATACATTCCTCTTTGATACCTATACTCTTTTGATCCGTACCCAATTTCCTTCAGAAGCGTACTTACATCATCTTTCAATCTAGGACTGGAAGTATAAAATCTTAACTTTCCCTGGCTAAACGATCCATCTGTATGGTATAAGCCAAGCAATAATGCCAGTTTCTGAGTTCTAGTCATCCCATTATGTTTTGTTATACCGACGGACTTTGCCTTTCGGGGACCTAAATCAAAAAATCTGTTTAAAAAATAATAAACAACTTTATTCGAATATTTCAGAAGATATATCCTCCTACCGTCTTTCCTTTTAATATTTCTTATAGGTTTTTTAAACCCAAAAATCCTACTGAATGCAGATTGTATGTACGTTATAATCTCTTTATCTTTCATCTCAAAACTAACAAAATATGATTCAAAATATGTTTTTCCTTTTTCATGTCGAAGCGAGCCATCGCCTATAATCGTCCCTATGAGGTACATCAGTTCAACACTGGATTTGCATGGTAACCTTGCACAAGCGTACGCAGAAGCTCTACCCGAAAATAATAAGTCGGCATTGATTTTTTTAACTGTTTCCCATCCCAAGAGATCTAATACAGTTTCTAAAGGTATCCCATATCTCAAATTAGTCCAGTCTGAAAAAGCATTTTTAGAAATTTTAAGATTGTATTTATCTAAAAATTCAACAATATTCATATTGCCCCTAAGTTTGATTAATGCGCTTGCAATTTTTCTATCTTTGAATCTGAATCCCAATCCAATGAGGTTTCTTAAATCATATACGGCATCATCTTCCAAGTCCATATTTTAACACCCATTTTATTCCTTATATTTCTTTCCCTTCAGACTACTTTTCCGCTCTTCCTTTTTTGTTTTAAGAGCGGAAAAGGAGGCGATAACATATCAAAAATAACGGTACTGGGAAATAAAGAAGGGGCTTGGGAATGCAAAACTGAAACGAGCCGAAACGGTTTTTATTTCCTTTGGCTTTAGCCAAACCACGAAGCGGCTGCGGGAATTAAAAATCCTTTTGGCGAAGTGGGTTATGTATGAAATCTCACACTACTTATCTCACTTTAAATACAAAATCCAAAATCCAACTGGTGCGCATCACGGATAAAGTAGAAAAGGCAGTGCAAGATTCAGAAGTAAAAGAAGGGCTGGTATTGATTAACCCCATGCACATTACGGCGGCGGTAATCGTCAATGATAACGAACCCGGGTTGCATAAGGATTACATCAACATGCTGCAGCGGCTGGTTCCGTATGATGGTGATTACCGCCACAACGATACGGGGGAAGATAACGGCGCGGCCCATATCTGGCGGCAGCTCATCTCCCACCAGGTTACCCTGCCTATTACGGAAGGCAAATTGGATCTCGGCCCCTGGGAACAGGTATTCTACTGCGAGTTCGATGGCCAAAGAAACAAGCGCGTTCTCATCAAAGTGATCGGCGACTAGCTTCTTTTTTAAATCTTTAGCCTCCACTAGTTGCAACATGCAAGTATTCGCTCCGGTTCCCCGCCTGTCCATTCCCCAAACTCCGAAACGTCTCGTTTTGCCTAAACCTATGCTGGATCGTATTGCCAGAAGCATGCGGCGGGATATGCGTCCTTTCCTTGGTCGGGGTGAACTAAGGGTATTGGATACCCAAGAAATGGCACATGCCATCTTCATATGGAATCTTCGGTCGTTGTCTGCGAGTCTTCCCGCGGATGCTTTTGGTGGGCATCTCGAATATCTTCAAGGCACGTTTCCCGCTATCCCTGCCGGTTGCGCTCTTTTTCGTGAAGAAGCGGACCATATTTCTATACACGTGCATGAACTAGAATTGAATAGAATAGGAAACCTACGAAAGGCCCGGGTTTATCTAGATGAAGGGAAATGCCCTTTGATTGAACATGTCCGGCATTTTTATCAAGAACCCGGCTGGCAGCCGCACGGGGTGCGTGGCGGCCGGTTGATGCAATCCGATGGCACCCACCTCCGGTTCATCCCTCCGCTGTTTCTTGCCTCTTCCCAGCACATGGAATACCAAGATGTCGCGTTTTCCTCTTCGGGTACAAGTACCTTGCTATACTTTGTTCTGGATTATACCCTGCCCTCCATACCCAACAGCTATCTTTTATCCGCTGCCATCGAATCTGCTACGGACACAGGGAATATAAGCATTTTTCTTATCGGTCATCCCCAAAACAGCCACGTCGAGCTGGTTGCATGGCGTTTGAACGGTCTCTACCTGGATGCCACGCTATTGGGCGAATTTGATGCGCAGTTTGATCGTTCTGTTCAACAGTTTGCCGGAGTGCATCCACCCTACACCCTTAAACCCGAACTCCTCGAAATGCGTAATCAGCAATGGATCGATTTTTTTAGACAGCATGTAGAAAACAAGCTGGTGTTTCGTGTACCTATAGAAAACGGCCGTGGCGGTGCATTGACCCGTTTTCCGGTCTAGTTTTTAAGTTTGCCTGGCCAATATTTCCTGATGTTGGAAAGACTTGCCCGGGAAACCAAAACCATCCTCTGTTTCGGGATCGATCCAGATCTAAAAAAAATCCCAAACGGCACTTCCGCCGATGCGATTGTTCCGTATTATTCCGAGCTGGTCGATGCCCTGCTGGAAGAGCGCCAGATTGCCGCATTAAAGCCGAATTACGCCTATTTTGCGCAATACGGTTTCGAGGGCTTGCATGCGCTCAAGGCATTGATGGACCGTTACCGCAACAAAACGCTCCTTATTTTCGACGGGAAACGCGGCGATATCGGAAAATCCAGCCAGGCCTATGCCAGGGAAATGTACGATTTCTGGGGGGCGGATGCGTGTACGGTCTCCCCTTACATGGGCGAAGACAGCGTAAAGTCGTTCCTCCAAAAAAACAAACTGCCCTATCTCCTCTGCCGGACGAGCAATGCCGGCGCAAAAGATCTGCAAGAGCAGAAATTGGCCGGTGGCGAGGTCGTTTATACCACCATCGCCAAGAAAGCAATGGATTGGAAATGCGGCTTGGTGGTAGGGGCAACGAGCGGCAGTATCCAAGAAATTGTGAAAATAACCAAAAACAAGACCCCTCTCCTCATCCCCGGTATCGGGGCGCAGGGCGGGGACCTGGACATGGTCCTCAAAGCCATACAGGGGAACCTGCCCATCCACCGCATCAACGCCTCCTCTTCCCTGGCCTTTGCCCATGAAAAACACAGTGGAAAACCTGCGGAAAGCACGCTGAAGGAAGCTCAAAAACTGAACGAAAAAATACGGGCCTATCTCTGAGTTTTCGTGACCTTCGTGCCTGCCCACATCGCTCCTGCTAATACGGCATACACCACTAGCGGCTTAAACAAGAAAGTACGCATTTCCTCTAAGAAAAACTCAACCACGATCTC
>DATDYG010000104.1:0-7087 GCA_035289085.1 Candidatus Bilamarchaeaceae archaeon
GGGAATGGATCTTTTGAGCAATAATATGATCGCTTCCTAATGCGAAGCCGTCAATAACCGAGCTGGAAGTGACTCTTCTGGTATATTTTTCCCCAAATTCTTGATGCAACGATATCAGTTGCTCGTTGGAAAGCTCGTTTAGTTTAGTATTATCAATTTGGTTACATACCTCAACAAAATCCTTTTCATCTTCTGCCCATCTTTTCATGAATTCTTTGGTGAAATTCGGATTGGTTTCACTTTTTTCCAGGAAGAATTTTGTTATCTGCTCATTATCCGCTATATCAATGTAGTAATCTGTTTTCCCATCAAAAAAGAAATTAAGCATGATATTGGCTTGTCCATGTAAAAGAACTTGTTCTTTTACAGTTGAGATCGATCCGTCGATCTCTTGATTTTCTTTCCGAGGCTCTTTTCGTGCATGGGCCTCGACAATATAGGAGAAGATGAGCAGGCACCCGTCAAAACGCTGGTGATACCATTGCCGAGAAACGAGCCATTCCTTTTCCTGCTCGCTAAGAATATGCCTAACCTCCATGTTTGTTTTTAGGTAGCAACAGGTATATAACAATTATGCCGTTCTGGAACGGCAGGGCAATTCGCAACGTTTTAAACCAATGATCCCATAGTTCTTTATGGTAAAAAAGATCCATGCCATGCGGCACAAACCCAAACGGGCACTCCCTCTTGGATATTTGGGAGCCGTTAAAATAGGGAGGCAGTATTCTGCAGAGAAGATATGGAAATTGATAGAAGATATGGGTAGTGAAGAGGAAAATGTCCGCGTGGGCGCGGTAACGGAATTTGCCAAACACCATGTGGACATTGCGGAATCGCTGGATGAAAAAGACGAAGCAAAGATGGATGCGCTCATAGAAAAGGCCATACAGGAGGCACTCCGCGATCAGGAGAAGATACTGGCGCAGTTGGTTCGGATCAACGACCGGCGAATACTGAATTTCTGGACGCATACGCCAGTGGCACCGGCAGCTGTAAAGGCAACGGCCCGGAAGGCATTGCAATCATTCCCACAGATTAAAAGAGCGCCAGTGCCAAGGAAGTATACATCCGCCGCCGTAAAAGAAGTGGTGGTACGACTGCAAAGCCCGAATCGCCAGGAGCGGGTTGCAGCAGCGGTACGCGTGCTGAATAACTATCATCCGATTGCCAGGGAAATAGGGCAGATGCCAGACATGAACATCACGCAGATTAACAAGCAGCTCGTGCAGGTGGTGGAGCGGAACCTCCATGCGGTGCTCGTGCAGCTGGGCCAGCAGAGAATGAAAAGAGGACTGAATTTTGTAATTTGGTCCAAAGTGTTCAGTGGATCTACGCGAAAGAAAGCGCAGAATCTGGCACGGATGCTTTTTGGATATAAACCCGCGGCACCGGCCAGACAGGAAGCACCGGTGAAACCATTGAAGGAAGAATCGCTTGCAGCGAGGCTGGTACAGGAATGGGTAGTGCAGCTCAAAGGCCCTGACCGGGAAAAACGAGTGGAAATAGCGATCCAGATATTGGATAAGCACCAGGAGGTCGCCACGGCAGTGAGCCAGATGCCAGGGATCACAATCAGCGAGATAAATCAGGTTTTGGTAAGAATGATAGAACGGAATCTCGAGCAGATATTGGGAGAGCTGAAACGAAGAAGAATGGACAATGTCCTGTATTTTATTGCCAATTCCCACCTTTTCAATCGGAAGATACAGTTGGAGGCCATGGGAGTTTTCCGGATTCTGCGAAATCTGAGAAAATCAGAGGGCAAGCGCTGATTCTAATTTGTGTTAGAAAATGGGAATATATTTAAATATGAGCTTCGTATATGGTTTATGGCACAGGTTATCCAGTCTCCCGTCAAACACCCGGTAGTCCATCTTCGGGTAGACGGCTTTAAACCATTGGCCGAGCCGCCGGCCAAGTTTGATATTGCAGCAGCGCATAAAAGAGTAGCAGGCTACCTGGCCGAGCGGGGATTCAGAGTGGAACAGTGCCCGGATTATCGGCTGGGACGGACGTACGTAGATGAAGGCATGGGAATACCGACGAACACTTGCCAGTTCGATGCGCGTGCGAATTTGGAGGATCCGGGGCAGCGACGGACGGCGTTTGGGCTGGGCATATTGGTAGACCGGCAGAAATTCAGGGGAAACCTAACATTAACCGTAACCGATGGGGATCAGGAGCGGCGCATCGAGCTGGATGATGGTGCTGCAGATACCGCCGCGTATCTGGCATTCCTGAAGGTATTAGATGGTGCTGGTGAAGTAGAAGTAACGTATCAATATAGGAATGCCCATACGGGTTCCTTTAGCCTCTAGACATCCAGAAAACGACGAATCGTGAGAACGGTAATTCGTTCTCAGGCTCATCCAAATTCAAAGAATTTGGAGATCGTTTTCTAGCTGTATAAGAATCGATTCTTATACATCCAAAATTACAAAGGCCTTCCATTCTCCTTTTTCTTGTTTAACCTCGAACATGTGCCAACTAACCGCCTTAACATCCACCAGCAATTCGTGCTTTTTCATATCTAATTGTTCTCCATGGACACGGCCGTGCAACGCATAGCCCGGGTCGGTTTGGGTTATCTTTATATCAAAAGTAGTCAGAAGAAGCAGGTCCGCATCCTTGTAGAAAATCAATTCCTGGAGAAAATCGTGCAGCAGCTGTTCCAGCGTCTTGGCCTTGAGATCGAGAATACGGGTTTCCTTCTTTTCCACGGTTTTAAGGTCCTTTACCTGCGTTTCGGTTAAGGCCAGCCCCGCGGCAATGAACAGCTCCTCGATGGTTTTGCCCGTGGCCTCATAGGCCACGTCTGCTATGGCGATATCACCCCGGAAGGTATAGGGCATGGGAATCACAGTTTAATGGGCGACTGCTTTTGCTAGAATAGGTGTTGTTTTTTCAATTAGCGCAAGCTCTACTTCTTTTATTTTTTTAACTACAGGATTTGACTCATTTAATTTGTATAATTTTGTTTTGCCAAAAGAACGAGTAACTTTTACTAGCTCCAGTTCCACAAGTCTATCCCAATATTTGTAGAATGTTGCTTTTGCCAAACC
Organism: Candidatus Bilamarchaeaceae archaeon; assembly: GCA_035289085.1. Taxonomy (GTDB): domain Archaea; phylum Micrarchaeota; class Micrarchaeia; order Anstonellales; family Bilamarchaeaceae; genus DATDYG01. The sequence goes on from DATDYG010000104.1 coordinate 3,063, forward strand.
AGTTTCATCTATTATTTGTTTTTTGGAATAGTCGAATAATCTGTTTTCAAGCAGGAAATCGATTATCCTTAGGATAGGGGTGTCACCGAAGTATTCAATTAACAACGGTTCCTCTTCTTTCATAATCAGTTTATGAATAGAAAGTCTTTTAAATGCATACTTTGAAAGGTAACATAAGTGAACTTTATGGTACTAGATGATGAACTCAAAGCAATGGTGCTTCATAAATTAGCTAAGAAGAGGAAATGGGGAGAAAGCCATACTGCATTTGAAAATGTAGCCAAGGGGGTTCCTCCGCATCTTAAAGGAAAATTGAAAGATGTAGCTAAAGAACTGATTAAAGAAGGATATATAATCCCAAAACCAACAGGTTACGGTTTACAAATTTCACTTAATGTTGAAAGGAGTGAAGAAATAAGATCAATCATAAGAAGATATTTTGAGAATGAGGTCATTTAACCTTGCACATGTCCAATCTTTCTTTGATTTCTTTTTCCAGTTTTAAAATATCTTTTCCAATAAATACCAATTCGGTTTTTTCTGCATCGGAAGGATCAAAATCCGATCGACCGGCAACTAAATTGAACAGGAAACCGGCATCTTCAAAACGCACAAACCCCTTGACCCGGTAAACGGCTTCGGGCAGATGACCAACGAACACCTGGAATTTTTCCCTGTCGAAAATGCTGTCGCTTTCATAGGTGAATACCTCGGTTTCAATCTGGTGCGTCCCGTGCTTTTCCACTTTAACGTCCTCCTTCCGGGTGCCGAATAGGAAGCCGGGGGGAACCCTGCCCTTGATGCTTTTGGCAATGATGGTGCGCGGGTTGAGCTTCCGCACCTGCGCTTCAGCTGCTGCTACTTGTTCATAATCCACCAGGTCAATCTTGTTGAGCAGAACAATGTCGGCCATTTCGATCTGCTCCCTTCCGGTATGACCAAGTTGGGGGAATCGGGATAACGCATCGCAATCCACCATGGTAACGATCGCATCAATGCGGACTTCCGGCAGGCCTTCCTCGATGTCAAATGCCAGGGCCGTCGGCTCGGCTACACCGGTGGTTTCCACGATGATCCATTCGGGCTTGACCTTTTCGAGAATTTCCTTGACGGCCAGCTCGAATTCTCCGGTCATGGAGCAACAGACGCATCCGCCGGCTAATTCCTTCATCTCGACGTTTTTCCCTTTGATGATCTTGCCGTCGATGTTGATTTCCCCGAATTCGTTCATCAGGACGGCTAATTTTTTGTCCGTATGGGTAAGGATATGCTGCAGCAGGCTCGTTTTCCCGGATCCGAGGTAACCGGTAATAATGGTGACAGGTGTTCGCTGCGATTTCTCTTGTTGCATAGGAATCAATTAATTCAAAAAGAGTTAAAAAGAACCACCACTTAGCATGCGTCGCAATCGAGCACTGCACCTTGGGTTTGCCCGTGTTCGGTATCCCTATCGTAATCGTCTTGTTCTTGTTCGGATTGGGCAAAACCTTCATCAAACCGATGCTGCATATCGGCCTCTAATCGATCCACAGCGGCATTGCACGCGACCTGGCACGTGGCACCCGGGGATGTTTGGGAGGGAGCGTTTTGCAAGCGTGTTTCAATATCCGCCCGTCCCTGTTCGCAAAGTTCTACATGGCCTTCTTCGTGAACTTTGGCGTTTTCGATAAACCGATCCCATTCGTCCTTTTCGCATTGGGTGCCGCCATCGTAATCGACCCAGTTAGGGAAGGTAACCGTAATCTCGCTGCTGGTATGAATATCGGCAGCGGCTACCGTACAGTCGCATGTGCAGGCAACAGGGTCTATTTCAGTGTCCACAACGTCAGGACGATAGCCAAATAAAATGTTGCAGCTGGTTTGAGCTAGAAAGCCGTTGTTTATACCCGCAGCACCACTGATAACATTTAGTTCATCGCACAGGTTTGCAAAATCACCGCTGGCATTGTATGGATTAACAGCCGCTCCGTGCGGCCAGCCTTCAGTTATAGTACCGGCGTAAAAAATAGCGCTATCGCCACCGGAAACGGCTGGATAATCGCTTACTTCGCTTGGCACAGTGCACGTTTCGGCCAAATAACTGGCCTCTTCTTCGGATACCGCATAGCTATACACCACGCTTTCGCCATTCGCACCGCTAGCGTCTTGGGCCAGAATTTGAATTTCGCGATAGTTGCCTTCGTGAATAGTAAGAGGCAGTGAATACATATTTTCGTTTGCGCATTGGTCCGGGCAGCGAGCCTCGCTCGAATCGACTTCCTCGCCATCGATTAAAACGGTGAAGCGAACGTATTCGCTGAACGGTTCGCGGTTTTCTGCGATTACCTCGTAGGTTTTTCCTGCAACGAGCGCTCTTCCTCTAGTCTGCGAATTGGTTTCCAAATCCCATACATACACATCATCAATAAAGACCGGCCCGGGCGGAAGCGCTTCGCGCTCTTCAATTAGAGGTTCTGCCCTGGGAAAGATATTGTTTTCGTCCGGCGTAGGTCTTGGCTCTGGAATTGGAGCGGGTGCAGGGGCGGGCTCGGGTTCAGGAGTCGGAGTTGGCGTTGGTTCTGACGTAGGTTCCAGAACCGGCACGGGGACAGCAGAAGGTTCGGTAAGTGGAGATGGAACCGTCACACAACCTAAAAAAATCAACGCTGCAAAAACCCCGAAAAATATCGTTTGTATTCTAGACATGCTAAAGTTGCTATAGGCAACTAATAAAAAGTTTCTGGGAGTCAAGAACTTATGTATCCAGAAGAGACCGTTGCCGAATCCAAAGGCAAGAAAGAGGCGCGTATACTAAAAAAATTGATTGTGAAACGAGAGGAGAACTGCGAACAGAAAGCGTTATACGATAAAAAAGGGAAGATAGTGATCGGCTTTGGATGACAGGGTAAAGTATGCGATAGGGGCAGTAGCAGTGCTGGGTTTGATCTTGGCCATAGTGATTTTGCTGCAGCAGGAGGAACTGCCGGACATACCTCCACCGGCACCGCCGGATGTGCCTGTACCGAATCCGCCTATGCCGGAAGCGCCCGAGCAACTGGGCAACACCTCCTGCTATGCCGTCATTCCTGGCCACAACGAGCCGGACCATGAGCGGGTCAACGTTGTTTTTGTAGGGTTCGAAATGGATCAGGATGCATTCGTTTCCCTGCTGCCGTTGTTCGTGGATTACAATGGAACGGGGTTAACTACCCAGGTAGAAGAAAATCAGAAGATCACCAGCGAAGGAGAAACCGACGTATTTACTGAAAACCGTACCTTTACGTTCCGCGGCCTGCTGGGCATCGAGCCGTTTAAATCCAATCGGGATAAATTCAATTTCTGGTATGTTGACGAGATACAAAATGTTAGCATCGCAGCTAAATTTTCCAATAGAAACGCCACCGCAGCAGCTACACGTACCGATAACTATTGCGAAAGCGATATCGCTCAAAGCTGCGGACTAGCCAACACCTACCCAATACATATCTGCAATGTTACGGGTAGAAGTTTTGGATCATGGATACGCAACAAGGCCTATATCGGAAGTGTGTATTTTTTTCCTAAGCCTGGAGGGACGATCTGGCAGAGAGAAGGTGCATTTAACCCATATATAATACGTACCATTGTCCATGAATTCGGACATAGTTTTGGAGGATTGATGGATGAATATACGATGGCAGATGGAAGTGCCAGTCCGGGCGAGCCAAACTGCGCACCGGATTTAGAAACGGCACAGCAATGGTGGGGCGATCTGGTCGGCCAGGGGGAGGGAGATATGGAGATCGGTTATTTTGAAGGATGCAGCTATGCTCTGGATAATATACGACCAACGAATAAATCCCTAATGCGCATTACGAGCTCACCGATATACGATTTTGGTATTGTCAATGAGCAGCATTTACAACAATTACTGGATCAATACAGCGGCCTCTATATGGAAAACATCGTGGATGTCGACCCGGTGCCGCCACCAAGAAACCAGACCGATGAAGAGAAACGATCATAAGTTTTTTAAGGAGTAAAGAAGAGGATAAAACGAGGTGGAA
>DATDYG010000105.1:0-11588 GCA_035289085.1 Candidatus Bilamarchaeaceae archaeon
GGCACAAGCTGCTCAAGCAGAAGCGCGATGCGCTCATCCTGGAGTTTTTTAAGATTTTGAAAAAAGCGAAAGATTTACGCGGAAGGCTTATCGAACAGCTGCAGGAAGCATACAAATCAGTAGGGTTGGCAGGGCTTTATCATACGACTTATGAATTGGAGAGCGTGGCGCTGGAACGGAGAAAGGAGATGGTTTTGGATATCGAAGTGAAGAACGTGATGGGGGTAAAGATCCCGCACATTGAAAAAGGCGCGGTGCCGGAGATGGCGGTGGAACTGACCCACAGCGCCAAGATCGATGCGGCCGTGGAAAAGTTTGAGGAAGTGCTGACAATGATCGTGGAGCTGGCGGAGACGGAAACCGCGATCCGGCGGCTGATTCTGGAGATAGAAAAAACGAAAAGACGCGTGAACGCGCTGGAATACGTTTTGATTCCTCGTTTGGAGCAGCAGAAAAGGGATATTTCATTTAGACTGGATGAGATGGAAAGAGATAGCTTCGTAAGCTTGAAGGTACTGAAGCGGAAGCTGGAAACAAGGCCTGGCTAGCAATATTAAAACGGGTATTGCCCTGGCCAAACCTTGTTAAGAAAAAGCTTTTTAAGGTATATAGGAGAGAGGGAAGTATGGTCGACATCATTGGAAGCTATAAGAAGATGATTCTTAGTTTAATGCCGGATAATTTGAAAAAGCAGCTGGCCAAGGAAAAAGGCAGCCTGGGCCAGGCGATTATCTATATCCTATTGACCGCCCTGGTAGCGGATATTGTGGTCATTATATCCATGCTGCTCAGCCTGGGCAGCAACCTCGCAGGCCTGGGGATGGGCGGAGGCGAGAACGAACTGGCCATGGCCGGCTTTTTAGGCGTTACGGGTATTGTCGTGATGGCCGTGTATGTCATCGCCATCCCGATTATAATGATTTTTTGGGCATTTATCCAAACCGGCGTAATGTGGGTGTTAGCCAAGATACTGGGCGGCAAGGGATCGTTCACCAGCCAGTTGTATCATTTTTCCATAGTAGGCGGCGGACTGACGCTGATTACCAGCCTGCTCAGCCTGATACCGTGCCTGGGCGGGTTGATCGCAATGGTGTTAGGCTTTTACTACCTCTATCCCGTATACCTGGTCTACAAAGGTGTGCACCAGCTGAGCAGCGGAAGGGCGATCGCATTGGTACTCTTACCAATCGTGCTGCTGATACTCCTCTTCGTTATCATAATGATACTATTTGCGGCGGCCTTCGCATCCCTGTTGGGCGCATTGGGTGCAGGCGGCGGTTTTGCTTAGTTTTTTCCCTAATCATTTCCGGCGATTTATAAGCCTTGCAGGAGCTAGTTTTAGCGGGTGATGATATGGAAAACAAGCATGCGATGATTATCGGATTGCTGATGGTTGTTATTCTGGGATTGGGATACCTTGCATTTTCGAAACCTTCCGAGCAGACGTTTTATGTAGGGCCTACACCTCCGGAAAGGGATACGGTAACGGTAAATGGAGAAGCGAGCGCGTCCGTGGCGCCGGACCTGGGGTTGGTTTCGTTGAGTGTGGAAACCAACCGTTCGACGGCCCAGGCATCGCAGGAAGCGAATGCGGAAGTTGTGCAGGAGATAAAGCAAGCACTGCTTTTCCATGGAATCAGGGAGATGGATATGGAAACGGTTTCGTTTTCCGTCCAGCCAGTTTATAGAAGCCGGTACCAGTGCCCGGAAGGAGGAACGACCTGCCCGAACTACGACCGGATTTATACGCAGGAAATAACCGGTTATATGACAACGCACCGGCTGCGGGTGAAGGTGCAGCGGGTGGAGGATACGGGTGAAATCGCGGATGTTATTGTAGAAGAAGGCGGGGATGAGACACAGGTGGATAGTATTTCATTTGACCTGAAGGATGGAACGCGCGATGAACTGGAGATGCAGCTGCTGCAGCAGGCGGCCACCAATGCAAGGAACAAGGCGCAGCGGCTGGCCGATGGGCTGGATGTAACGCTAGGCGGCCCGACTTCGGTAACGGAAAGCGTACAATACCCGACATACTATCGCAGCTATGATTATGAACTGGCCGGAGTGGCAGCCGCGCCAGCTCCTACGGAAGTGTTTGGCGGGCAGATTGAAGTAACCGCACAGGTAAGCGCCAGCTTTTTAATTGATTAAATGGTAGTGCTATGCCGGATGAAGAAATCGTCATTAACAAGGATTTGCTCAAGGCCATTGGCGGCGAAACCCGCATTGCTATTTTGAAGGCGCTGCAGGAGCGGCAGAAAACGCAGAGCGAGCTGGCGCAGGAGCTGAAGCTTTCCGTACCGACGGTATTGGAGCATCTGCAGCAGCTGGAGAAAGCCGGACTGGTACAGAAACATGAAGAGGGGAGAAAGTGGAAGTATTACCGGTTGACTGACAAGGCCGGGCGGCTGTTGGGCGGACGGCCGCTACACGTCGTCGTATTGTTGGGCATCGGGCTGCTCATTTTTTTGGCGGTATTTTTCCTCATGCAGCCCGCGGAAACAGCGGAAGCGCCGGTTTTAGATCATACCATGGAAGTCGTAACCGAAATGGAAGTGCTGGAGGCAGAGGCACCGGCTATCGAGTTAAACCAAACGAATGCAACGCAAAACGAAACCCCTTCCCTGGATAATCCTTAAAATCCATTAAAAACGACAGCTTTAAAATGCTTGTCAGGACTAATTAGATGATGGCCACTCATCAGCATCGCCACCCATCCAAAAGACATTGGCTACTGGGAGGCAGGGGTATAACGGTTGCGGTAGGCCTGGGAACAGCGGTCGGCGTAGGAAGGTACATAATGGAATACCCGCCCCTCGTATCAAGGGCCGAGGAGCTGGGAGCACGGAAAACGCGGAACACGGCAATCCAGCATTTTCCGGAGGTGCATAAGGTCCCGGATAGCGTTATCGAAGGGCAGCCGCCTGTGACCATTGACATGGACGGTCCTTCGCATGTGGCGGATTTCCAGTGGGAGATGCTAAGCCGCATTTTTAACAATAACAGGATCCCGTTTCAGCCGCCCTTTCTGGATCTGGATGACTGGTATCTGCTGGGGAACGGGATGAAAGAAGAAGCACAACGCAACCCGGGCGTTGAGACGGCTATCCAGACCTGGAAAAACGCCCGGGACAGCAGTGGGAAGATGTATGCAAAAGACTGGAACATCATCCAAAGGCACCTGAAGGAGCATATACAGGAGGACCTTCGGATACAGGCGGAAGCCTATGCAGTGTTAGGGGAATGGAGGGAGATGCGGGCAAGATCGGTATACACAGGCATCGCAACAGGTGGAGGGCTGCTGGCGATCCTTGCGCTGGCACAAGCGATATGGTGGATGAAACAAGTGAGACGATTAAAGAAAAGGAAGCAAGAACGGAGGGAAGAGGCACCTATGCCTGCACCGGTGTGCCGGGAGATAACCGGAATATCAACATCCACAGAACGGACGGAGCGACCTAGAGGGGACGGAATGGAAAGGAGGAGTAGAATGAATGGCAGGGATACTGAACAGATTCGTTTAATGGAGGATGCAAAGGCATCGCTTGCAGAAGAGACAGGAGTGGATCATGCAAACGCTATTTTTACGGTATTGCGGGAGAAACTCTCCAACAGGCTGTTAAGGGAGATAATAGACGGGCAATATGAAAATCTGGTGTTGCTTCTGCAAAGGGCGACCAAGGCTTTTGAAATCCATGGATTGGATGCGAATCCCGTCATTGAATCCCTGGTTGGCAAGAAAACCATGAGGCCAGCGCCATCCAACGGCACAGGAGAAAGGATAGGGAAAAGAGCACGCCATCCGCTGGACAAGCTACCCAGGGGAGGATGGAAGCCGAGGCAGTTTCGCCTGTTGCTGAGCAGCCACGGATTTGATACCCGTGAACCCACTGGCCGGGAAGCGCATTTCTATGTTAAGCATAATGGTACTGTATTACGGGGGGTGGATGGGCGGCCTTTGCTTTTTAGCACGGGCACGACAGTGGTTTCCGTCGGCAAGGCCCACCAATTGCTGCGGGCCTGCGCCGATTTCCTGCTAGCACAAGAAGAGAATAAAAGGTAAAAGAAAAATAAACTAATAATTCACCGCATCCAGCACCGTGGTAAACGCATCATAGGGCAGCGCACCGGTGATGATCACGGCATAGCTGTCGTCCGTTTGGGCCAGGCTTATATATTGGCCATAGGGAGAGCTGGACAACGAACCCGTTAATTCATCCAGGCTTACCTTATCCTTGGGGATGAGAATAAAGAAGGTAGGCGTACCCAAAGACTGGCCAGCGGCAGTTTGACCATCGGCAATGTCTTCGCCCACCGCATTCTGATGCTCCTTGGTGGTTAAACAGGATTCAAAACGGGCGGTATCGAGATTAAGTTCTTCTGCATAGCCCACGAGCGTTGCCGTGATGGTGTCATCTCCTAGATTGGACCAGCTGTTCTGGCGATCGAAAATCAAGTTGTGGTATTCCCAGAATTTGCCCTGATCGTTCGCGCAGCGCGCGGCATAGGCCGTGTCATCCGCGTTTCGGTGACCCAACTGGAGCAGGGGATAATCCCGGTAGTAGAATTTTACCTTCCCGGTATCAATGTAATTGCTAATTAAAGCGTCCTCGGTCTGGCTGTAAAAGCGTCCGCAGAACGGACATTGGAAATCGCTGAATTCAATGAACGAAACAGGCGCATCCGCATCGCCCAGGGGTGGAAGCGAGCCGCCATCCACCTGGATGGTTTGAAGACGGGGTGTAGTAGTTCCGGTAGTACCGGAGGTGCCGGAGGTACCGGTGCCCGTATCGGTTCCACCGGTGGTGGTTCCGCCATTGGTCCCACCCGTCGTATCCGCAGGAGCCTGGAACAGGCCGAATCCTCCGGTAAATATGGACGCAACCAGCAATAGTACCAGTACACCAGCCACGATACCGAATAATGCGTTTTTACTAATGGTTACGCTCTCCTCTTTTTTACTATCCTCTTTTTTACTAGGCATTTTTTTTGGCACAACATTCACCTCTCATTAAACGAAAACATTTACTAACTACCGAACTAAGCCTTTAAAAAGGCTTGCCCAATTCTTAGGAAAAAACCAAAGATAAAGCACGCGGGAGATGCACCAGCCGATAGCCAAGAGCTAACTATTTAAACCTTCCGAAGCTGATATAGTATCGGATGAGAGAAAGAACGTGTTCGTTTTTTGGTGTGTAATGAATGGCTAATTTGGATAAAGCAATCATTGCCAGCTACGAGAAAGAAGGAAAACGGTTTGAATTGTATGTCGATCCGGATGCGGCCTATGCCTATCGGGAAGGCAGCAAGAAGGATCTGAAAAACATTCTCGTGGCGGAGGAAGTGTACGCCGACGCCAAGAAAGGCGAACGGGCAAAAAGCGAAGATGTGCAGAAGGTGTTTGGGACTACCGACATCTTTCAGATACTGGAATTCGTACTGAAAAATGGCGAGATACAGCTTACCACGGAGCAGCGGAAAAGGAAGGTAGAGGAGAAGTATAAGCAGATCGTGGCCATCCTGGTGCGGGAAGCCATCGATCCGCGCACGAAAGCGCCGCACACCCAGCACCGCATCGAAACCGCGCTGGAGGAAGCCAGGATCCATGTCGACCCGTGGAAGGATCCCCGGGAGCAGCTAGCGGAGATCGTCAAGGCGATACGCCCCCTGCTGCCGCTGAAATTCGAGAAGATACGGATCGCGGTGAGGATCCCGGCAATATACGCCCAGAAAAGCTATGGGGTTTTGAAGAGCCACGGGATCCAAAAGGAGGAGTGGGCTTCGGACGGAAGCCTGATTGCGGTCGTGGAAATATTTGGCGGAATGCAAGGAGAATTTTACGATCGGTTGAACAAGCTGACGAATGGAATGGTGGAAACAAAAAAACTGGAAAGGTGATAAAAACATGAAGCAGATCATTTTACCCGGAGAGAAGATAGCGGATGGAAAATTGCGCGTGTCCCATACGTTTACGGATGGGGATTCGACGTATGCGGCAGTACTGGGATTTTTGGATGAAGACCGGTTTATGCCGCTGGAAGGCCCGTATCAGCCCCGGCAGGACGATGTCATCGTGGGGATCGTCATCGGTGTCCGGTCGGCGGGCTATGAAATAGACATCAATACGCCCTACGGCGCCTTTGTGCAGTCGCGCGACCTGCGGATCCGGTTGCAGGCAGGCGACATCGTCATGGCCCAGATATACGGCGGCGGAAAGGAGGAAGCCAAGCTGACGCAGGTGCGACGGCTGCCGGCCGGCAAGATTGTCCATTTCCAGCCTATGAAGATCCCGCGCCTGATCGGAAAGAAAAGCAGCATGATCAACCTGATCAAGGAAGGAACAGGGGGAGAAATTATCGTCGGAAACAACGGGTATATCTGGATCAGCGAAAACTGCAATGTTCCCAAGGCATTGGAAGCGCTGGAAATCATCCAGCAGAAAGCCCATCAGTCGGGTTTGACCGATGAAATAGCGGCATTGTTGAAGTGATGAATATGGAAGAAATCAAACTATTGAAAGACGGAAAACGGTTGGACGGGCGGGCATTGGACGAGCTGCGCACGATCCGCATAGAAGCAGGTGTGCTCAACCAGGCGGACGGATCGGCGCTGGTGGAATGGGGAAAGAACAAGGTGGTATGCGGGGTATTCAAGCCCGGCGAATGCATCCCCCGGCACGAAGCCAGCCCGTACGAGGCATTGCTGAAGGTACGGTATACGATGTCCCCTTTTGCCTCTCTGGAGGAACACGGCCGGAGTGGCCCTTCCCGGCGAAGCACTGAATTGAGCAAGGTGATCCGCGAGGTATTTGAGAACGTCGTCCTCACCGAGGAATTCCCCGGTGCCCAGATACAGATTTACATTGATGTGCTGCAGGCGGACGGAGGAACGCGGGTGGCCGCGATTACCGCGGCTTCGGTTGCGCTGGCCAATGCCGGCATCCCCATGCGGGACATGGTAGCTGCGGTAGCCGTAGGAAAGATAGACGGGAGGCTGGCAGTAGATCTGGGCAAGGATGAGGACAATTTCGGCCAGTCCGATACGCCAGTGGCCATTGCCCACCGGACAAGCGAGTTTTTGCTGCTGCAGATGGATGGTCAGCTGACCAGGGAGGAATTGATGCAGGCAACGGCCATGGCTCTGGAAGCTACGGAAGAAGTGCATGCCAAACAGAAGGAAGCGTTGCTTCAGTACTATGAAAAAGGAAAACGGGGGGAACTGCAATTGTAGGTGTACACTCCCAGCCCGGGGTTTGTGACAGAAAGTCAGGCGATGATGATGTTTGGAAAAGGAAAAATAAAAATAATGGGTTCGTCTCTCTTCGGTAATACCGAGGTAACGCGAACCCTGGAAGTGTGATATATATGGGAGCAGAAGAAAGAGATATTATTATGGTAAAACCGAGACGGGAGATGGTATTGAATATTCTGAAGAAAGGCCAGCGATATGACGGACGGGCATTGGATGTCTATCGCCCCATCGAAATCCAGAAAGGGGTGTTGTCCAGTGCCGAGGGTTCGGCGCTGGCGCTGCTCGGAAAAACCAAGGTCCTGGTGGCGATTAAGTTTGGCGAGCTGACACCGTTTCCGGACCGGCCCCAGGAGGGCGTGCTGATGGCCAATGCGGAATTGCTGCCATTGGCTTCTCCGCGTTTTGAGCCGGGCCCGCCCCGGGAGGACAGCATTGAGCTGGCGCGGGTGATTGACCGGGGAATCCGGAGCGCCGATATTGTCGACTTGAAGTCGTTCTTTATCGAGGAGGGAAAGGTTCTCGGAATGTTCATAGATATCTGGGTGCTGGACCACAGCGGCAATTTCATCGATGCGGCCGGCATTGCCGCGGCTGCCGCACTCACGGATACGAAAATGCCCAAGGTTGAGGATGGGAAGATTGTCCGGGGCGAAACCACTGGTCCGCTGCCTATAAAGGCAAAACCGCTGCCGGTAACATCGATCAAGATAGGACCCCACTGGCTGGTAGATCCCCTGCTGGAGGAGGAGCAGGCACAGGAAACGCGATTGACGATTTCCACGACGGAGAACAATGTATGCGCCATCCAGAAGGGTGGGGGACGTCTAACGGCTGCGGAGCTGGAAGAACGGGTGGATATAGCTTTTAAAAGAGGAGCCGAAATAAGGAAGTTGTTATGATAAGCAATGCACGGCACGGAGCCAAGATACGGCGGCGTTTCGCCGCGGTGCAGCAGAGCAAGCGCAAGCGCTATGAGTGCACCAAATGCGGAAAGACGGCCATACGGCGAAAAACATACGCCCAGTGGGAGTGCCGTTCATGCGACACGTGGTTTGCCGGCGGGGCATACAGCTTTCAAACGGAAACCGGCGTGATTGCCCGCCGGATGCTCAGCGAACAATCCTAGGAGGGATAGAATGCCAACGGAAAAGGAAGGGGAAAAGTTTTTCAAGATGCCCTCGGCGGGCAACAAGATCGTAATAAAACTTCGTCCGGTTATTGCGAAGGAAGTCAAGACCGATTGAGCATGTGGACCACCTCGCGATACGCGCATAAGGAAACCAGAGAGACGGCCCGGCAATGGGCCCGGCTGCTGGACCGCCCCTATGTCGCCCGCGGCAAGCATACGATCATGCAACTGGCGGCATTCGCACGAAGGAAGGGCGAGAACAGGATTTGCGTGGTGGAGGAAAAAAACAACCGACCGGCCGTGCTGTCGGTCATAACCGTGAATGAAACCGGGGAATGGGAACGCGCAGCTACATGGGAGATTCAATATGAAAGCGAGGATCCAGTTGAACGTGCCGTTTGAGAGTGCAACGGATGCGCAGGCGGCCTGTCAGGCGCTGGCCGGTGAATCGTTTAAGGGCGGCCGCGTGGTTTCGGAAGTGAAAAGCCGGGAAAACAGTATATTAATAAACATCGAAGCCGAAGATATAGTGGCGCTGCGCGCAGCGGTCAATTCTTATTTGAGACATGTTCAGGTTATACGATCGGTGAATGAGGTAGGTACGAATGGCCAATAGGATGAGTCCGGATACCCAAAAACTGTTATTGGAATACGAAAACGTGGAGAAGCAACTGCAGGTGCTGATCCTGCAAAAGCACCAGATCCAGCTGCAGCTGAACGAGATTAAGCTTGCGGAAGAGGAGATCAAAAAGGCCGAAGGCGAAATCTACAAGTCCGTCGGATCGGTGATGGTGAAAAGCACCAAACAGAGCGCGGAAACGGACCTGAAGGAACGCAAGGAGATGCTGGAGATGCGCATGGGCAGCATTGGCAAGCAGGAAGAGAAACTGCGGGAGAGGCTGACGGGTTCTCAGAAAAAATTACAGGATGAGATGAAAAAAGCAGGATAGCAATGGAAACCATCCGGAAAAAATTTCTGGCTTTTTACGAGGAGAATAAGGACAAGAAATTCGTCATTTCCACGCACCGGAAGGCGGATTTAGATAGTTTTGTTTCCGCATATGCATTGCATACGGTTTTTCCGAATTCGTTGCTGGCCACACCGGATACGCCCAACGAAGCGGTGCAGCAGCTGATGGAAAAACTGAAGGTAAAGATGGAGACGCTGGGCAAGGTGAAGAAAGGGGGATACGAAGGATTGATCGTATGCGATACGAGCGCATATACGTTATTGGAGGAAGCGAAGAAATGGAATATCGTAGCGATTGTAGATCATCACCGGGCCGAAGGACGGGATATGAAGAGCGAACACGAATTCTGGGATGACCATTCTCCATCAACGGCCGAAATCGTGGCCAATATTTTACCCCAGGTCAGCAGGCAGCAGGCCCATGTGCTGGCGCTGGGCATTATTTCCGATACTGCCAGATTTAAATCAGCAAGGCAGAGCACGTTTGCAACACTTGCAAAGATGATGGAAATATGCGGGGCGAATTATGCAGAATTGCTTGATCTTGCCGAACCGGAACTGCCGGATGACCTGAAGATCGCGGTGATCAAGGCGATGCAGCGCATGGAATACCGGATCATCGGGCGTTATGTCGTCGTTACCAGCGAGGTGGGATCTGGCGAAGGCGAGGCGTCCTCGTTTTTATCGGATATAGCGGATGTTTGCTTTATTGCGAGCTGGAAAGCCGAGAAACAGCAAACGCACATTTCTTCCCGGGCAAGAAAGCATGTTACCGCCGCATTGCACGAAGTGATGAAGGAGGTATCCGTGCAGCTCAACGGCAACGGCGGCGGCCATCCCAAGGCAGCAGGCGCAGCAGTAAAAGCCAAGCCCGCGGAAGCGTTGCAGGTTTGCCTGGATGTTCTAAGCAGGAAGCTGGGAAGTTAGCTGCCTCCATCGTAGATGGATTTTTGGATGTTCAGAACTCAAGATCAGCTTGAACGACGATTCGTTCAAGTCTCTCGAGTTCTTCCTTGTTTCACTCGTCAGAACTCAAGATCCTAATCACTGCATGCAATTGCTTGCATGCTCATCGGTATTGCGTTTTCATCAACAAATAGGATAAGGAGAAAGAAAATAAAAAGGGCTAGGAACTGTATTTCTCCGCCAGGTTTCCGATCAGCGGAAGCTTGAAGCGCTCCTTCTTGTAGGATTTGTACATCAGGAATAAGTCGAGGAGAAAGGTCAGGCCTACGAAGAGGAAGATGATAGGGAATAAAAGAAAGGGCAGGGGAATCGGGAAGCCCACAGCAAAGCTGGCAAACATGCCGATAAAGGAAATGAAATAAATGAACCAGAGGACAATGAAGACGGCCATCCAGACAAGACTCAGGAGGATCGCCTGCATCGCATGGAACTTGACGAATCGATCCTCCTTTTTGATCAGATAAATAATGACAGCAATAAAGAGGTTGAGGTAGGCGACTGCACCAATAATATTGCTGTCTTTGGCCAATTTATCTTCGGGCATGGGAAACCTCAAAGGTTGATCTTTAAGCCAAGCTCCTTCTTTAATTCGCGATAACGATTCCGGATGGTTACTTCCGTAACACCGGCCACGTCTGCCACCTCCTTCTGGGTGCGTTTCTCGCCTTTCATCGCGCTGGCGATGTATAAGGCAGCTGCGGCAACGCCGGTGGGACCCCGGCCGGAAATAAGCCCTTTGCGCAATGCCTTGCGTATCAGCTTGGCGGCTTCGACCTGTACATCCGCACCGAGGCGCAACGCCGTAGCAAACTTGGGCACGTACTGGCTCGGATCGGTCAGCGGGACATCCACGTCCAGCTCGGTTTTAAGGAAACGATACGCCCGTCCAATCTCCTTTTTCTCGATGCTGCTCGCTTTGGATATTTCATCCAGCGTGCGCGGAATGCCCTGTATCCGGCAAATTGCATAAATAACCGCGGCAACAACGCTTTCAATTAATCGTCCGCGGATCAGCTCCTCTTTTACGGCTTTCCGGTAGAGCAACGCGGCGCTTTCCTTGATGTTTTCTGGCAATCCCAGGGAAGAGGCGACTCTATCCAATTCTGCCAATGCAATGACCAGGTTCCGCTCCATGGAGGTGGCGATGCTCACGCGCTTATGCCACTTCCGCATACGGTAAAGCTGCGCCTGTTTCTTTGGGGATATTTTTCCGCCCCGGATATCCCGGTTGTACTGGTCGATTTCGGTGACCAGACCCTTATTCGGACG
>DATDYG010000106.1:0-4178 GCA_035289085.1 Candidatus Bilamarchaeaceae archaeon
TGAATCCTACTTATACGCAGGAACGCTGCGAGCGCTGCGGTACTACTCTAAGCGTCGTTTATTACTATAACGGGAAACGGCTGTGCGGCACCTGCGCCGAGCAGGAAAAGGATAAAGGGGAGCGTAAAGGATCGGAACGGCCGCCGATGGTCGTTTACCGCATCAAGGAAAAAGGCAGGGCGTCCTCCATCGTCAGCAGTATTGGGCAAAAGATCGACCAGCTCATACGACGGAAAAAAACCGATGAAGCGGAGAAAAAGGAGGAAAAGAAATCCAAAAAAGAAGAAAGAAAAAACGTTCCCATGTCCGAGGAGCTGGCCAAAACCAGCGGCATCAAGTACGAGCTGGCCACCTACAAGGACCTGGAATTCGACAAACCCGAAAAAGCAAAAAAACCCAAGGAACGTAAAAAGAAGGGCAAAAAGAAAGGTAAACGTTAGCGGATATACGATACCGGGCGTTTCGTCGGTTCGTAGGGGATCATCACGTTCTTTTGAATCTCTTCCTCAATCTTTTTCAGTATCTTTTCGCTTTCCTTGGCCTTCTGCTCCAGTTTCTTGATATCGATCGGAATACCCAGATACCTGGAAAGCAGCATCACAATGTTTTTCGCCGCTGTTGCATCCACGTATCCGCCGTGGGTTTCTCCCATGATGCATGCGCCTTCCAGCCCCCGCAGGCGCCCCAGTGCCGGCAGCAGCCCTGCCGCGCCCACGATCGATCCCCGGGCCTTTCCAAACACCACATTGTGTTTCTTGAGTTTCTGGACAAGGCTTTTGTGCGTGGCCGCTCCGAAAATCTGCCGTTCCTCACTGATCTTTCCCGTACTGTACCCCCCGATGGTAATGATCGTTTTAATGCCGATTTTTTTCGCGTATTGAATGATCACATCCGCCACTTCGTACTGGCCCGTGGAGGAAATCGCCTGCACATCCCCCAGTAGAACAACTACTGGTTTTCCCCGTGCCCTATAAAACCTATTTTTAATCAGCCGGAGTCCGCCGTGTTTTCCCATGAATACCTGGTGCGGGAAATGGGGCGAATATAAGTTGGCAATTTTCTGGGTCTTAAGGCTCTCCACCAGGTGCCGGCCTACGATATTCCCGATCATTCCGATGCCGGGCAGGCCGGTAATCAATACTCCGTTGTGGAGTTTCACTTTTTCTCTTTCCACGATGGTTGTGATCTGCATGTTCACTCCTCTATTCCGTATGCTTTCCGACGGTAGTGCCCCCTTGGATCGTTCGGGTTGAAGGGTGCCGGGTGGGCCGATCCCGCCATATTGCCACAGTGCTTTCTTTCGAGCGTATACTGTCCGCACACCGAGCAACGTTTCACCCTCTTCATTCTTCTACCTTGGTATCGCATTTATGCTTTTCGGACAAACTTTTTATATCTTCTACTACATGGGAAAGCTGGCGTTCGCCTTCCTTATAGCTCTTGGCCGTCAGCAGCAACTGGTAGCGCGGGGCACCCAAATACCGGATCTTTAATTTTTTATCCTCCGTTGAAAGGAGTTTTTTGATGATTTCAATGCCATCGGGCTGATAGCAGGTAATGGAAAGGATGCGCGATACCCCCACCATCGGCCGTTTGATATTTTTTTGGGCTACCTCCACGATCCGTTCTTTTATGGCTGCCGGCAACGTTACTTCATCCAGTATCTTGTCGTTTTCGCTCGACTGCTGGAACGCGTCGTAGACCGTTCCAAAATGCTCCTCCAGCTTCTTGCGCACGTCCTCGGGTTTGACCTTGCCCTTACTCTGTGCCAGTGCCAGTTCGAGCAGCTTTTCCGCCCGCTTTTCCTGTTTGGATACCAGCAGCTTGTTCTTCTTTTCCTCTTCGCTCACCCGTTTGAGTGACAGGTCAATCTGGTTCTTTTCCTTGTCAATCCGGTAGACCTTGGCCACATGGCGCTGGCCCTCGGATATGAATTCGTGGATATTTTTGATCCACCGGGGGGCTACCTCGGAAATATGTAAGAACGCTTCGGCGTTGTTGTATTCCGGCAAAATGCAGAATGCGCCGTACGGGAGGATCTTTTTAATCTGTATTAAGACCAGTTCATCTTCTTCCGGTAATTCCATATTTTCCCCAACACCACCTTACTCCAACTCCTTTACTATTTCACCTAAAATCGCTGCTTCCCCGCCGCTGGGCTGGGCCAGGATTTCCTTGCAGGTACTGCAGGCGACCGCCTGCGTAACGTGGCTAAATACGTTCTGTTCGCTTCCGCATTTGCATTTTACCCGGTAAAACTTGGCCATGCCGTCACCTCTGTATCTCCGCCCGTTTCTTCGTCCTTGTCGACAGCACCCGCTCGTGCTTTTTCTTGCATTCGTTGCATGTCAGCATTAGTTTCTGCCGTTTGCCCTGCTTGCGCACGCTTTTTTCCCCTGCCCGCTTTCCCCCATGCCCGAGCAGGCTGCGCTCGTGGGCCCGCTGCCCAATGGCCATGCTCCGTACCTTGCCCTTGCTTGCCAATTTCACCTTGTGCACGGTGTGCTTCCGGCAAAAAGGACAGTAGGTTCGCATTTCCTTAGGTACTTTCATCCATTCCCCTCTGTAACGATACAATAATGTAAAAATGGTGTAATAACCCTTTTATAAAGCTAAGGTTTCATGCAACCAATTTTGCCAGTTGCGCCTTCAGCAGCCAATCGGTCTCTTCCTTGGGAAGCTCCAGCTCTTCGCCGGGTTTGAACGGGCCGTACACCTGCTCATCCACGCCCTTGTACTGCTCCACCTCTTTCAGGATGCGGATCTTGGGCCGGACCCGTTCGCTCTCCCATACCATTTTTACGGTTCGGCGGGATTCTTCGATGGCATCCAACAACTTTTCCAGCAGCGTCCGCTCCTCCAGCGCCAGCCCCTCTCCACTGTGGGCACCGCGCAATGCCATGAGTGCCATCTTCTCCTCGCGCTTGCTCTGGATGCTTTGGGTGATCTTTTTGATATTCTCGTATTCGCGGATCGTCAATAAAGAGTTGCTTTGCTGCGCTTCTTCTTTCTTCCTTTCCAACAAATGCGCAAGCTGCTGGTAAAAATTTTCTTCCACCGGCACAATGGCCGCGGATTCCATCTCCTTTTTCTGGATTTCCCGCAATGCGGCATACGTAAGCATACCTACCCCTTCCTATTTCGAACCGTAGTTTTTTAAGGTTACGTAAAAGCGCGACCGTTTCTTTTTTCTAGAAACCATCCACTTAAAAATATTGTGGTTAAAATAACATTATTATGAAAAGAAGATTACGGTGGGTGATAACAACTGCGGCTGCTGCAGTGATCGTAGCGCTACCTTTTTCTCTTAAGGTAGGGCTCACAAAGCGTTCTGCCACGCCCCACGCAGAACCCACTGCACCCAAACCAAGAAAGGTACGGAAGTTTATACCGTTAATAGAGAATCCGTTCAGGCCCTATGGTAGGGATAGTTCTGTAGAGAAAGAGAAGCCAGCCTCTCTACCCCCTAGGATTGAAAGGGAATTGGATAGGTTAGCCGGAGGGAGAGATGCCTTGGGACTAGAGAATCTATACCGGAATTCTACTAGCCCAGAAGTGAAGAAGGAAGCATTTATACGGTTAGCAGATCTGCTAGCTGCAAGCGGAGCCGTAGACCAAACAAATCTAAGCAACTATATCCCCATTGCTAATCTAGACATAGATACCTTGCTAGATATTGCATTGCTGGATACACGATCCCCTGAGGCCGGCTGGAATGCTATTAGCACACTGCGAATATTGTACGGAGATCTTTCCGGTGAGCAGTTTGAGCTGCTGCAGGATGGTTTTACCAACATCGTGGCTGGTTCCCCGTTCAAAGAAGTACGTTGGTGGGCCATGAATGCCATCGCACTTCACTGTGGTAGATATCTATGGATACAAGCTAATAGTGCCTATCCAGATACCTATGAAAGCGGTGAGCATGCCCGACAGGTAGAAGCAGGAAATTGCCCCTAGCGTCCATCCTCTAATGGCCAAATCGAAACGTATTTAATTATGTTCGGCTAAAGTAGGTTGGGGGGTAAACATGCGAGGACAACTTTCCGCAGAAATGTTAATTCTGATTGTCGTGGTACTGGCGGTACTGGCCATCGTGGCCAGCCAGCTGTTGAGTACCGCCGAGCAAGGCTCGCAGCAGGCAGAGGCCCAGAGCCAGCAGATTTTTGAGCAGGCCCGCC
>DATDYG010000107.1:0-11557 GCA_035289085.1 Candidatus Bilamarchaeaceae archaeon
AACTGGCCGGTAAGTGTTGCCGCAGCGGATGGCAAAGTGATTGTTGCTGACACCTACAACGATCGCCTGCTGATCTGGAACACGTTTCCAACAGAAAACGGGCAGCCTGCGGACATCGAAATAAAAGATGGTGGCTCCGGCGATCAAAACCCAAAACGAAAGATGGGCTGGCCATGGGCCGTTTGGACCAATGGAGAAAAACTGGTCGTTACGAGTACGGCAAGTTCAGCGGCTTTGATCTGGAACACCTTCCCGACAGAAGACAACGAACCCGCGGATGTTCTTCTTACGGCAAATGGAAAGTTCGGAACCCCCCGTAGCATCGGAAGCGATGGCAGGCATTTAATGATTGGGGATCATAACGCGAAGGTGAATGATGAGTCGGGGAACTTCTTCTGGAAAACGTTTCCCACCCACGATGATGAGCCCTACGACTTTTTCATGGCAACGCCTATGTTCGTCCCTCCGCCACGCGGGACTACATCCACGCAGCGTGGAAGCGTGTTTTACGGTGCGACATTTACACCGGATGATAAATTCCTGGTTTTAGCACTGGGCCTGGATGTATGGAACGAATTCCCGCAACACGACAATGATACTGCCGACCTAATCGTGGGGAATACCGGGCCCTCCAATACGGGATACACGTTCCGGGCAGGGGATGGATCGGGCGCATACGCCGGAGCGCGGTTGTATCTTTCTCTGGCCAATGGCAATAAGATCGTTGTGTACAATACGTTTCCCAACGTCAGCGATCAGAAACCAGATTTTGCCGTCGGTGCACCGGATATTGATACCGATACTCTGGAAACCAATTTCATTATAAGCAATGCTGTCCCCGCAACCGATGGAAAAAGCCTGTTTGTTACATCGGACTTTGACCGGAAGCTGTATGTCTGGAAGAACCTGCCGGACCAGAGCAATGCCCATCCCGATTGGGTGTACAAACTGCCGGATGGACCGTGGGATAATGCCTTGTTTGAAAATACCTTTGCAGCCGCAGGCAGGCGCGCAGTATATATATGGACAACGCTCCCGACCCAGGGGCAGGAGCCGGATATCATATTGACGAATACTATCGGGAATGTCCAGCTTCAGGAGTTGCGCGGCGTTGCAATGGACGAGAAATATTTCTATCTTGCGGATGAACCAGCTAACAAGGTATATGTATGGGAAGGAATACCCGAATCCAATTCCGATCCGAAGTTTACGCTTTCTGTTAACGGGCCTTACCGGTTATCATCGGATGGAGAGTACTTGGTGGTTACCTCTACGCTCGACAATGAAGGAGGCCACGTAAAAATATACCCCATAAACTCCCTGGGTGCAGATTCCCGACCCGCCCTATTAGAAAGAATGACGAATTTACCGCAATATGCGCTTGTAACTAATGGTAGCTTGATGGTAGCGGACACCAGCAACAACCGGGTTTTAATCTGGGAAAGGATTGAAGATGCAATGGCAGGCAACGATGTAGACGTAATCTTAGGTGCAGAGGATCTGAACGATATAACTCCGGAAATAGGGAGAGATACCCTTTTCTGGCCTGCCGGGCTGGCATTTGACGGAAGCTATCTATGGGTAGGTGAATTCAAGTTTTCGGAACGAATCGTACGTTTTTCCGTGCAATAGTGATGCTATGCACTATTTTCCAAATCTTCTTTTTCTTCTGGCATATTCCTTTAACGCCGCATCAAAATCGCTTTTCTTGAAATCCGGCCAGAGCTTCTTTGAAAAATAGAACTCGCTGTAGCAGCTCTGCCAGGGCATCAGGCCAGAAAGCCGCTGCTCGCCCGAGGTGCGGATGATCAGGTCCGGATCCGGCACATCGCGGGTATAAAGATGCCGGGAAATATCCGCTTCCGTCACCTCTTTTTTCCCTTCCCGGATCAAGGCGTTCACCGCATCCACCATCTCCTCCCTTCCGCCGTATGCCAGGAACAGGTTGAGCTGGTATTTCCTGTTCTTCCCACTGACTTCCTCTGCTTTGCGGATCATGTCCTGGATTTGTTTGGGGAAAAGATGCAGCCTCCCAAAAAACCGTACGCGTACCTCATATCTGTTCCTCTTATCCGATGTCAGTGCCTTTCTCAGGTTTTCCTGGAAAAGTTCGAACAGCGTCCCTACCTCCTGCCGGTTCCTCCGGAAGTTGTCCATGCTGAACCCCCACATGCTCAGCATGTGGATGCCGCTGGCCCTGCACCATTTCAGCACATCGCCAATATGCGCTATCCCCGTGGCATACCCTTTCTTGGTGCTCAGCTTTTTCTTCTTCGCCCAACGTCGGTTGCCGTCCGGTATAATAGCAAGATGGCTGGGTATGTGTTTTTTCATAATCCTCCCGTAAAAGCTAAAAGATATAACTAATAAAAACCCATTACCAAAAGAGGTGGATCGATGGAACTCTATACCCGGGATAGCTATGCGAAAGAATGCGACGCGCAGGTCGTAAGCGTGAAAGAGGGAAAATACATCATACTCGACAAAGCCCTCTTCTATCCGCGCGGCGGCGGGCAGCCCTGCGATACGGGAAAACTGCTTCGCGGCAGCGATACGTTCAACGTTGTTTTTGTGGGGAAATTCAAGGGGAGTGATCTCCCCTCGCCGTCCAAGAGTGCGCTCTTGTACGTTGAAGGAAAGATAAGCCATGAGGTGGATCGGGAAGGCCTGCAGGAGGGCGATAGGGTAAAATGCGTGCTCGATTGGCAGCGGAGGCATACCCTCATGCGAATGCACACGGCTGCGCACGTCCTCTCTGCAATTATCCACAATGACACAGGCGCGCTTATCACCGGCAACAACCTGGATACGAACGAATCGAGAATAGACTTTAATCTGGAAAATTTCGACCGGGAAAAGATAAATGAATACGTAAAGAAAGCGAATGAAACACTGGTACGCAACATGGATGTCCGCGCGGAAATCCTGCCTTATGATGAGGCCATGAAAATTCCCAGCGTTGTCAAGCTGGCAGGGGCGCTTCCACCAAATCTGCCTACGCTTCGCATCGTTTTCATAGGCGATGTTGATGCCCAGGCAGATGGAGGCCTGCATGTTAAAAACACCTCGGAAGTCGGCCGCATCGAGGTGACGAGAGCGCAGAACAAAGGGAAAACGAACAGGCGGATATACTTTCGTCTCTTGCCGTAATTAGCCATAAATAGCAACCTTTAAAAGCAGTTGGGGGCATAATATCTTATGGCCCGTACAAAGGTATTATTCGCTTTTGGCGAACACGGTGTTCGTTCAGATCCAAGGTCATCTCTTGACCGGAATTTCTTCAGGGGCACCATTTTGCCTTTCCTGGAGCATCACGTTTCCGAGCGCAGACCGGCATTCATCCTGCCGGAACTCGTGATCACTGATTTTAAGGATCATGCAAAAACGATTCTCGCACTTCCTCCTGCAGAGAGGCCTACCCGTTTGCAGCTCATCCAGCTTTTTCTTAGTGATATGGAAACCCGGCTGAATACGGCCCTGGAAGCTTATCTCTCAGCAGGCAGATCATCTCCCTTTACCGAACTTTTTGATTGGGGTTATATGGACGCTGTTCTTGCAATCAATCGGAACCGCCCCGGCGCTGTCCGCATGCTTGTCGAGCCCCAATTTGCTGAAGGATTATTTGCCGAAGTGGAAGCGGAGCATTACTTTTTCCAAAGCATGGAAGGCCTGGATGGTCTCGAAGACCTGGCAGTGCATATCCGTGCATGCGCCAAGTCGAAGCGCATCCGGAGCAGCGGCATTAAAATGCTCATGGATTCCCTCCGGCACGCTTATCCGAATGCGGTTTTCATCGTTCCCAGAGGCTATCACCATAAATGGATGGTGGACCTGTTTCCTCCGGCCGATTACGAGGTTACCTCGTTTGCACGGATCAGCACTTTCGATTCTTTTATAAGTGATGCGATTACCGCGCGCAACAGAGATGTCGATCCCCATCTTCTTTTGCAATACGCTGCCCTCGAACTGGCATATCTCCGCCATTTCACTCCTCGCGCCGATACCCTGATTGCACATGGGGTTTCCCCGGAAGAGGAATCCCGCCAACTTAACATGTTTTCGGCTGAATCGAAACGGCATGCAATCGTCCAACATCCCGACATCGCCCGGGAACTCGGCTATACCATATAGAAAAACAGCACTGTTGCTATCGGCACCGTTACATTGTCATCCAGCGGCAGCGGCAAACTCTCCACCAGCGCCGCCACAAAGGCCAATGCAATGGCGCTGGGCCCTATCCAGGAGAATGTGATCAGGCCGGATAAAAAGAAGATCAGGCTTCCCTCCCAGGATTTTTTCGGATTGTACGGCAGCTTCGCATGGCTCAGCGAGCCGATGATGGTGGACAGCCCGTCGCTCAAACCCAGCAATAAAATACCGCTTGCAATCTCCGTCCGGTCGGTGAGAAATGAGGCCAGTAACAGTACACCCACCATGTACCACGCCGAGCCGTATCCGGGAAACTGCACCCCCCTTCTTTCGAATTTCTCCGCCCACTCAATCAGGAAAAACCGTTTTCCCTGGAAAGCCATATTGATGAGCAGCGATCCAATAATTAAACTGAAAAAACTCAGCGTTAACAACGCCGTCCTCCCCAGCCAGAATACGATGGCAATAAACAGGCTCCCCATGCCGATGTGCACGAGCTGCCGGGAATGTTCTCTACTCTCCTTTATCATAATACTTCCTCCAGATGCGGTCAACAACGCTAAACCCAATAATGGCTACCACCAGACTGGCTGCGATATCCCCCAATAAATGCACGCCTAAATAAATCCGTGTAAATGCCACGATCAATGCAAATGCCAGATTGTACCAGTAGCTGGGTTTGTTCAAGAATGCCACGGCCAGCGTAAATGCGAGCGCAGCATGCACACTGGGGAATGAATTGCCTAAAGGGCATGCTATCTTTCCTACGATCTCTTCGCAGGGGCGGGGAAACTGCAATACTTCTTTGATAGCCACGCTAAGTATAAGCACGACCAGCAGCGCCATCAGAATCTTGTTCCGCCGTTGCGGTTCGGATTCCCAAAATGCCAATACCGCAATCATGATAAGAAACAATACACTATTGTGAATCAACAGTGCCAGAACCGTTAGCCATTCATAATCCAACACTGCAATGAACCGGCTAATGGAATCGTATGCCATCTTCGCACCTGTCTAAATTCCGTATAACGTGGCCATTCCTACTATACCCATCCCCACAAAATATAAAAGGGCGTTGGATGGCTTGCTTTCCAGTTCCGCAATATAGTACCCTCCCAGCAGGGCGTAGACCAGTATATATGCCGGAAGAATGCTGGAAGTAGAAAGTGCAGAAGCCTGCGTGAAACTGCGCATGTTCTCCACCAGCTCCAGCGCCATGGTCAAAATCAGCGGCACCAGCAGCGCGCCCAGAATCAGCGTATATTTCTGCATCGCCAGCAGCGCTGCCCGTTGCCTTTGGATCTCCAGGATCTTCAGCAGGTCGTCCGCAATCTCGTGCAGCCGTTCCAGGCGGTTCGTCCATACCGCCTGCTGCACCAGTGCCATGCTCCGCTCCACCCCTGCGGTTTTATTCCGTTCTATAAAATCCGCCAACACCGTCTCCGGCTTTATATGGGAGCGCAGCTGCCGCAGGGATGTATCGCATTCCCGTCCTAAAGCCTCCCCGCCACGGCCAAGTGCCTGCAGCACCCGTTCCAGTGTGGATCCGGCAGGCAGTCCTCCTGCCAGCAACAGGCCGTCCGGCAGCTGGGATTCCACCTCCTCCAGTCTTTTTTCTTTTTTATACTGCGGATAAAGCCAGAGGCCGATGCCTATCCCTACCACCAGCAGGCCTCCCAACATCCAGATACCCTCCAAAAACTGGGAGATTGCGAGAACCGGAAGGGCCACCACCAGCGGCGTATACGGAAACGTTGCGGTAGTGGCCAGCACCGGATGGGGCGCGACCGCCTTTCCCAGCAATGCCACGAGCATCATCAGCAATGGAAAAACAACGAGCATCACGACAGGCGCGCTCTCCGGTGGCCAGGGGCTGCTGCCCAATGTTCCGCCCAGCCCCACCATCACTAGAAAAAAGGTAGGCAGTATTGCTGCCGTCACAATAAACAGTAATCCAATGAGCGCACTTTTGCCGGCATATTCCCGCAATCGGTGGGACCGGGCCAGCAGCAGTTCATCGCCCAGCCGCTTCATCTCCTTTCCCTGGCTTCCCTCCTCATAGGCCGATATCAGCTGGGCAAAGGCCCGTTTAATCTCCGTGGATTCCAGGTACCGTGCCCGTTCTCCTACTACCCTGGAAAAATCCACCCCTCTTTTCACCTCATTATAGATAATGTCAAATTCCTGTCCCAATGCGCTCTTTTGTTTTCCTAAAAACTGGATGCCCCGCGAAAACGGCAGCCGTAAATCCAGCAGCGTTCCCAGGTCCCGCAATGCAAATGGCAGCTCCCGTTCCACCTCCGCGACGTACCTTTTGAACTCCAGCTTGGGAAGCATCAGCAGGAGCAAAAACAGGCCGGCCCATGCAATGGGCAGGAGGATGATGTTTCCGAATCCGTAGGCTGTGATAAACAATATCGCCAGTACCAGTGCCAAAAACAGGCTGAATCCCACGTAACGGTGCGGTTCATATGCCCGTTCCAGTTTCCGTCCGTATTCCGCGTTGCGGCTGTCCAGCGGTATCGCGGGAAACCGCTGCGAGAATCTAAGGAGTACCCGCATAGTTTAACCCATACCACTTTTTCTGGATATTCTGAAAACAGGAGAAAAATTCTGGCTTGGCCTTTTTCATCCACGTCGTGCGCTCGGCCACTGCCCGCTCCCATTCGCGGGGCGTCATGCTCACCGCCTCGCACCACCGTTCCTTCAGCGCATTGCTTTTCCTTTCCTCCCAGCGGTCGTGCATCATGGAGTACTGCAGCCAATGTTCGCCTAAGCTCGGGCTCATCACCTCGACGATGCGCCGGATCTCCTTCCGTCCTCCTTTCTGCCAGCGCATCATCCGCCGCTGCACCACCAGCCAGTCAATCGTCTTCCATTCCTCTATGTCCATGCGCTGGAGGCGTCTTTCCGCTTCGCGGGCGCTTTGCGCATGCAGCGTAGCATACGTCCCGCGTGCCTGCCCCCCATGCAGCACATCAAAAAGCGCTTCGGCCTCTTCGCGGTTCCGTACCTCCCCCACAATCATCCTATCCGGCCGCATGCGCAAACTGTCATACACCAGATCGCGAAGCGTTACGCCCATCTCGCGGTTGGCGACCAAACGTATCTGCTGCGGGTGAGGAATGTTAATTTCCGGAGTTTCCTCGGTAATCAATACACGTTCATCCAGCGGTACAAAGCTGAACAGCGCGTTTAGCAAAGAGGTTTTCCCGCTGGCCGTGTTGCCGGCAATCAGCAGGTTCTGGTCGCTTTGCATGATGAGCGATAGTATGGCCAGCGTCCGCAAGGGCGCCGTACCATTCGTTCCAAGCTCCACCGGAGAATAAGGTCGCAGGCGGAATTTCCGGATGGTGATCTCGCCATGGGACAACGGCGGCAGCGAGGCATGCAACCGCGATCCGTCCTTGAGCATGGCATCCAGCCGGGGCATTTGCAATGTAATCCGCCTTCCCATGCTCTGCGCCAGCTTGTTAATCGCCTCCATGATCGCTTTCTCTTCCGTAAAACACGCATTCACCTGCTGCCAGCCCTTTTCCCGGATGTATACGTATGCCGGCTTCCCTACGCCGATGATGCTGATCTCCTCGATCCGCTCGTCCTGAAGCAGTTCATCCAAAAAACCCGCCCCAAAAAGGTGTAGTGTCGCCATTTTGGCCAGGTAGTCCAGCTGCTCATCGTCCATATAGGCCCGTTCCCGCCGGGCATGCTCCACGAGCAGCTGCCGTGCCATCTCCCTGCTTTTTTCCCCGGAGTCCATGCTTTCGTGGCGGGTGCGTTCCTTGAACTCCATTTCAATAGCCACGATCGCCTGTTCTTCCTCTTCGCTCAACTGGGGTAAACGCAACCGGTATTCGCCCTTCTCCAGTATTTGCCAGCCTAACATCTCCTCCCCATACCACTAACCGCCAAAGAAAATAAAAAACTTGCTCAATGGCCGTTCCATACATCGCCATTCATATCCCGGGTGAATTCCTCGTTGGGCACCTTTCCTTCGGTGATCGTGTCGGGGTACGGCGAATCCTTCCGTTTCAACAATACGATGCGCGAAGCCGCATCCTCGTTGTTATATGTATAGGTCGGCAATTGCTCCAGCAGCTTCGCGCTCCATTGCCGGATATATTCGTGCTCGGCCATGTTGTCGAATTTCAGCCGCTGCCGGGAAAAGCCCAAAAACATGTAGGATTTAATTTCCAAAAAGTCCACCCTGCTCTTTTCAAACAACGCGGCAAATTTAGGGAAATATTCCTTCGTATCATTGATTCCTTTAAGCAGTGTAAACCGGATTACCCGTCTGCAGTTCAACGTCGTCATCAATTCCAATGTCCGGTTGAGCCGTTCCCAGCCGTCCTTGTAGACGGAACGGTTGATTTTCCGGAACAACTCCGCATCCGGTGCCTGCAGCGAAAGGTAAAACTGCGTGGGCAGCCCATCCTCCATTGCCAGGCGCGCAATCGCCTCCGGATCCTGCCCGTTGCTTACAATAAAGATGCTCCGCACCTCTTTCCGCTGCTTCAGCAGCTTGATCATCTCGCCCAGTTTCGGATAGATCGTCGGCTCGCCGCTCAGACTGATGGCCCAATGGGAAGGAAATCCATCCAATGCCTCCTTGAACTTTTTCGGATCCGCTCCCGCTGCCCCACCCAAACCGCTCACCAGTCTTCGCCGCTGTTTTACCGTTTCCTCGATAATATACGCCGGATCATCCACCTCATGCTCATGCATGCTGGTTTTCCGGAACCACTCCATGGGCCGCCAGCAAAATGTGCAACTCTCCGTGCACCATGCCAGTGCCGGCGACATCTGGGCGCAGCGGTGCGTCTCTATTCCATAAAATTTCTGCTTGTAGCATACCGCCTGGCCTTTCACCGACTTCTTGTTCCAGGGACACATCTGGACGCCGCTGTGGTTGCCTGCCAGCCCATACGTCTTCTCATACTGTTTCCGCACCTGCTCGGCAAATCTGATTTTTCCTTCCGAAGTAAACTCGTCCTTTAGCCGCACCTCCCGTATGCGCGGCTCCCGGGTTTCTTTTTCGTTTTCTACGTCCTTTCGCAGTTTTTCCAGGTCCAGATGATGAAAATCGCTATCCCCCATCCCGTTGCACCCATGTTGAATTTTCCCTTTCCTATTAAAACCCTATCACTTTCTTATATTTTCATGCATTCTTTGGTCACCGGGGGCGCAGGATTTATCGGCAGCCACATCTGCGAGATGCTCCTCCGGGAAGGCCACGACGTCACCTGCGTCGACAGTCTTCATACCGGCAACCAGGAGAACCTTGGCTTTGCAAAGGACAACCACAAATTCCACTTTGTGAAGGGCAATAGCGGTGATATCGCTTCTTTAGCATCGCAAAAATACGATGGAATCTTTCACCAGGGTATCTACTCCTCTTCCCCGATGTATAAAAAAGAGCCGCTGCTCACGGCCAAGGCAATAGGCGAATTTATCTCATTATTGGAATTTGCGCGTGCAAAAGATATTCCCATCATTTTTGCCTCATCATCTTCATTATACAATGGCTTGAAACCTCCGCATAAAGAGGATATGCCAATTCCTGTTGCGGATTATTATGCCGAAGCACGCATTGCCATGGAGCGGCTGGCCGAACTCTACCACCGGCTATATGGCATGAAAATCATTGCCTTGCGCTATTTCAGCGTATACGGCCCGCGGGAAGAATCCAAAAAGCAGTATGCCAACCTCGTCAGCCAGTTTCTCTGGTCCTTGCAGAAAAGCGAGGCACCGGTGATCTACGGCGATGGCAAACAAACACGGGATTTTATCTACGTGAGCGATGTGGCACAATCCAACTGGCTGGCCTTCCAGGCTCCCATCCGCTTCGGCGTTTTCAACGTAGGTACCGGGGAAAACACTTCCCTGAATGAGGTAATCGCTCTATGGAATAAGAAACTGGGTAAAGACATCCACGCTAAACACGTTGAAAACAAAATCAAGAACTACGTGCAGCATACCCGGGCCGATACGGCCAAAGCGGAAAAAGGGCTGGGATTCAAAGCAAAAATAAGCCTGGAGGAAGGAACCGACAAGTTGATCGCATACCATGGGGCGAAAAAATGAGGGTTTTAGTAACCGGCGGAGCCGGGTTTATAGGTTCGCATCTGGCGGCTTCCCTAATCCTGGAAAAGCACCGCGTTACCGTAATCGACAACCTCTCCCATGGCCATCGGCATTACGTACCGGTGCGCGCAAAGTTCGTCCAGAAAGACCTGGTGAAGGACGACATCGAAAAAGACCTGGAAGGCGTTGAAACCATATTCCATTTTGCCGCGGATCCGGATGTGCGGAGCAGCGTGGATCCCTCATCCAGCTTTAACAACAATCTAGTTGCCACCTTTCGGTTATTGGAAGCCTGCCGGAAGAGCAGCGTCAAGCACGTCCTCTTCGCCTCCTCCTCCGCGGTATACGGGGAGGCGAAAAAACTACCCACTCCGGAAAACTACCTGTGCCAGCCAGTCAGCAACTACGGCGCAAGCAAGCTGGGCGGCGAGGCGTTTGTTACCGGCTACGCGGCATGCTACGGGATGAAAGCCAGCATCCTCCGCTTTGCCAATATCTTCGGCGAGCATTCCGCGCACGGCGTTATGCACGATTTTTACCATAAGCTGAAAAGAAATTCTAAAAAACTGGAAATCCTCGGCGATGGCAGGCAGGAGAAATCCTACCTGCATGTAGGCGATGCGGTTTCTGCCGCATTGACCGTGTGGCAAAAGCAAAAAGAGCCATTAGGCATCTACAACACCGGCAGCAGGAAAAAGATCAAGGTAAAAGACATCGCGAAAAAGATGTGCAAAGAGCTTTCGCTCTCACCAAAATTTGTTTACACTGGCGGCAGGCGCGGGTGGATAGGCGATGTGCCCCTCATGCTCCTGGACACCCGGAAGCTCCGCAGCCTCCAATGGGAGGAGCAGGTATCCTTCGATGACGGTTTGAAAAGATATGTGGAATGGCTGAAAATGCCTAAAAAGAGAAAGAAATGATGCGGCCTCTGCAGGCATCTCGGCCTCGGGAATATTCCGTTTTTAGAATAATAAAACAGCAGGCAATAGGATAAATCCTGTTATATATCGGATAATCCGCGAAACCATCTATCCGATATAAGGCTATCGTCGAGCGAAGAAGCATCTCTATATCGGATAGCTATTATTTTTATCTATCCGATATTAATTACACTGTCTACCCGCGCCTCTAAATCAAATTCCTTAATACGCATAATACGTATCTCCATCCGTGCCTAACCAAACTGACGCCACTACCGCCGAATTTTCTTGGATATTCGCGTGCAGGTATCTCCGCAATTTTCATTTTATGTTTGAGCATTTTCATTACCATCTCCGTTTCCACTTCAAAGGTTTTGCTGCGCAGTTTCAGCTTGCGCAGGCTG
>DATDYG010000108.1:0-2543 GCA_035289085.1 Candidatus Bilamarchaeaceae archaeon
AACCCCCTTCTCCAGCCGTTCGGGCATCCGCTTGGCGTTGGAAAGTCCCTTTACCCCCCTGATCTCCTCCTGGGCAAAGCCCCATTTCTCCTTCAACTGGGAAAACAACGATGAAATGTTTAAGGGTCGGCTGTCGAAGAAAACCGTCGGCCGTTCGCAATGAACCTCCGTATTCACTACCCTCTGGCACTGGACGCATATTCTTTCCGGCATGGTCTTTCCGCCGCAATGATGGCAGCGAGGGTAGAACGTTAATCCATTGCAGTCGCTGCAGCGCAGCCGGGCCAACTCCGTGCGCAGCATCTGTTCCTGTTCCCGGTTCTTCCATAAGCGGTAGAGGCGGGTAAGGCTGCGGTTTTTTTGCGATCCGGTCGGGAACAATACGTTCGGCGATCCTTCCATCTTCCGTTCCTTGGCCTTCTCCGGGCGACCCATCCGGGCACCGATATACGTCGGTGCCTTGGCCAGGATGCGGGCTCCGCTCAATATGTTCACCGCGTCCAGGCTGTCCTTCGCATCCTTTATCCTTTCCTTTGCTTCCGCCACTGTCCATCGCTCCAGTCCTAAGCTGGCGCGGAGGGTTTCGTATACCTCCTTTTCCAAAATCACCTCTCCTTCCTTTACCCGGTGTTCCACCAGCAATTTTTCCAGTACCTCCTTTGTCTCTGACGAAATACCCTCCTTCAACCCATCGATCAACCGCCGCAATTCCGGAAGGGAAATATCATGCCAGAAAAACGTATAGCGGGGATGGAGCGGGATGTCGTGCTGGCGGGAAAGCGCAAAGGCTTCTTGGACGGTTAATGTTGCCGGAACCACTACTCCTTTCTTTTCCACTTCCTGCATCCACCATTCTTCGCATATGCCCGAAGGCAGCAGCGGATGGTTGCTCTTAAGGAAATCCCCATAGGTGACCAGGAGATCCCCTAAAAATAAAATTTCGGCTATTTCCGAGCGAACCTTCTCGGCCTGTGCCATGGTCTGCAGGCGCACCACGCTTCCGTCGCGTAATTTAACAACGGGCGGTTCCAGGGTAGAGTTGGGGCTCATGACGCATCCCTTGCCCGGCCGTTCAATCTTCATATGCGTTCCAGTCGCCAGGAATCCTTCTACAATGCTCATAGTCGCCGGATGGATGCACTTGGCCATCAGGCCGTTGCCGCGGTCCCGGCCGTACCGGAGCCGGAAGCCGCCGGGACGGGAGGGGTATGCAAACACCGGTCGTCCGGCCACTAACCCCTCCAGATAGCCGTCCTGTGGTTCCAACACCGTTTTTTCAGATCTTGAAATCTTCACCACGTTCTCCAGCCATTCCCAGCCCAATGCAAGTTTTTTGGAATATTTCAGCAGCTTGCCGGCCTTCTGGGCAATCCCCTCGCACAGCACCAGCGGTACCCCTCCCCGAATCCGGTTGGTTTCGATACCCGGCACGTCCCGGTATGCTGATACTTCCACGTCTTCGGTAGGATCCCCGAAGATGGCCACCGGACAACGGGAAACAATAAACCGTACATCCTCATCCGGGGGTTTATACTGCAAATGGCTTATGCGGGCTTCGTAGATGTTCACCTCCTCCACATACCGCTCAATCTGCGTTGCAGTGGGACGGTAGTCGCCTACCTTGGCGATCCGCCGGACGACATCGGCAATCATCACGCTCAATGCCATGGCCGTTCCGCCTGCGCTCCGTATGGGACCGGTGTAATACACCGCAAGATAATCGCTTCCATCGGCATTCTCCTTTATCGCTATCCCGGAAATCCCCTCGGTCGGTGCCACCAATACTCCCTCGGTCAAAAGGCCCACCGCCGTCCGTATCGCCTGCTCGATATTCTTTACCTTATCCGTTCCCCATTCCCCCTGCGTGATCCGTCTGGCCAGTTCAAATGCGATGTCTTCGCGGGACATGTTCTCCTTCTCTTTCTCGCGGATAACCGCGGCAATGCCCGGTGGCCCTACGATGTTCTCCACCCGGGCGGCCACGTCCGGTGCGATCCTGACCTCCACATCCAGGGACGGATCCCATCCCTGCTGCCGGGCCTGCTGGGCCACGGCATACAATGCGGTCAGTTGCGGTTGCAGGTAGTCCTCCATCATATCCCCCGGAAGTCCAGCGTGCGCAGCCGGGCATGCTTGAATTCATATACCGGCACTATCCCCGGCGTAGGGACGTGCCCCTGCCGTATCTGGAAATCGGTGCGGTCCTGGAAGGTGCCGGAATTGATCAAAATCGTGTTGCGGTAGTTGGCATAGCCGTTTTTGTGCACGTGGCCGCAGTGCAGGATATCCGGTTCCTCTTCCAAAACAAGGAAATCCGTCCGTGCCGGCACGATGAGGTTGCCCCCGTAAATCGGGGAGAGGTGGCGCCGCCGTACGTACTCCACCATGACCTTCTCCGGGTGGGTGTAGCTCATGTTGGGGATGTTGGCGATCATGGAATCCAGCGAGGTTCCGTGGTAAAGGACGTGCTTCAGTCCCTCGATCTTCAGCCGTGCCGGATTGCCCAGGCTGGTCACCTTGCTGTGGATGAGGTCCTTGTCAAT
>DATDYG010000109.1:0-2734 GCA_035289085.1 Candidatus Bilamarchaeaceae archaeon
CGGTGTTACCCAGGATATTAGCAAGCTTATCCGCATCCCCAACAGCATCCACGGGGAAACCGGCTGTATCGCACAGGTAGTAGATAACATGGAAAAATTCGAACCCCTGCGCGATGCGCTATTGCCCCTGAAGGGCGTAGCGACGGTTAGATTTACCGAGGACATACCCGCTTTGGAATTTGCCAATGAAACGTTGGGCCCGTTCAAAAGCGGGGAAAAGAAGGATGTGCCGCGGCCGTACGCATTGTTTGTTTTGTTGAAGGGCAGCGCGGATTTGGAGGAATAGCCTATTTCTTCGGAGAAAGCTGGATTCTTGGCGGAATGAGCGGGGCGGAAAGGTTCAATACCCGTGCAACAAGCGTGCCGTTGGCGCTGCCGCTATAGTTGACGACATTGAGGACACTCTCCGCGTAGCTGTCTGGCAGTTTCTTGTTTTTCTCCCATTCGCCCTTGATGTCTTTCACGAGCTTCTTGTCCTCTTTGGCCAGCAGCGTGCCCTTCAGCTTGATGTGACCCAGTTTATCGCCATAGGTAGCCGTATACGTATAAGCAATTTCAACATTCTCCCCATCGGCCTTTACATCTTCTATGGTAATATTGATGCTGAGACCCTTCATGTTCTCATCGCTCAGGCGCTTTCCTTCAATCTCGTCTATTCTGCCACCCACAATCATAGTTTCACCTGGTTCCTGCTTTTTCTTATGAAGTAAATGTTTTTAAGTATACGACACCCTATTTTTTCATGCGCTGGCTGCTGTTCTTCTTGCTATTCTCCGCAATTTTTTTCGGCGAATTTGTGCTGCGGGATGTAGAGGTCAACATAGGAAACATCCAGAAAGACGGTTCGGTCCACGTGAGGGAACGCTTTCGCTTTCTGGTGATCGGGGATTATGAAAAATCGTTGTATGAAAGCGGGTTTGATCGGAACGACCTGAGCTTTTGGGCGAGCACCACCGAGATGAGCGAGCTCAAGCTGCATCTGAATACGCAGGTGGTGGACATCCCGGTGGCCGAATTTGCCGTCCGCCCCCAGCCGCTGCGGAACTGCAACAACGCCCTCAATCTCTGCCAGGGGGAGATCACGTTAGAATATAATGCCTATCCCATTTACAACGAGAGCGATGGCATGCCCCTGCCGCGCACCGGCCTTTTTTCCATCGAATCCCCGAAACCCCGTACGACGCGCTACTCGGTGAACCCCGGTGCATTGGCATTCACCACTACCGACCAAGGCGACCCGCGATTGGAGGAGGATGTACACCTGGTCATCCAACTGCCCCCCCATGGCACCGTCCAGAAGGAAGAGGACTTGAATCCAAAACCAACGGGATTGGAAGACGCACGGTTTCCGGTGACCGCCGAGGAGCTCCGCTGGACGGATATGGTGCTGGTAAAATTTACCGTGGCGTTTGAGGTCGAAGAAAGTTTGGATCAGGAAGTGGTCGAGTTTTTCTCCGACCTTTTTAAGCGGGTAGAACGCCAGTTGCAGGGGGAGCAGGGGATGGCCACGGTCCTGATTTTGCTTCTGTTGCTGGCAGGATATTTCTATTTGCAAAGATTCAAGAGGGGATGAGCATGTACAAGGGAGAAAAGCAGGTGATGGAATATTTACAGGATCGCGCACCGCGGGCGCTTTCCCAGATAGCTGCAGCCACTAAACTGCACATGGACAGCATACGCCGTATCGTGGAGGATCTTAAGGGACGGGGACTGGCGGAGGTAGAGACACAGAGCATGGAGCGGATCATGGTTACGCCGGAATTCACGGAGGCGTATACGCAGCAGACGCTGCCGGAATTCATCGTCTTCCAGTATGCCCAGCGCGGCGCAGCGGTAAAGGATATTCCGGCTGACGCCCGCGCCCTGGGGCTGCTATGGGCCAAGAAGAAGGGGTATATCCAACTGGAGGGAGGCAGACTGGTACCTGTGAAAAAAACCGAGGAAGTAGAAGCCGATAGAAAGCGAATGCTCCAGTCCTACGAGCAATTGCAAAAAAACATACGGATAGATCCGGTTCAACAGGAGGAGCTATATCGGCGGAAATTTATCCGCAAACAGGAGCAGGTAGAGTACAGAGTACGGCGGACGGAAAAACCGTATACCGCGGAACCCCGGTTTGACATCTCGGCACCCGCGGCGGATGCCACGATGGGAAAGGCCCATCCATTACGTCTTTTGCAACAGAAAATCCAGCGTATTTTTTTGGAGATGGGATTTTCGGAGATGGAAGGGTCACTTATGGAAAGCGCCTTCTGGAATTTTGACGCACTTTTTCAGCCCCAGGACCATCCAGCCCGGGATCTGGCGGATACATTTTATATTGAAGGCGAGCAGGCGCTGCAGGGGGAGGCATTGGTGAAACGGGTAAAGGAAGCGCATGAAAAATCGTGGAAATACCGATGGAACGAAAAGGAGGCGCAACGGCAGGTATTGCGAACGCATACCACTGCCCTGAGCGCCCGCTATCTGGCCCGGCTCAGGGACAGGGATCCCCGTAAATTTTTTGCCATTGGCAAGGTATTCCGGAACGAAGCAACCGATTACAAGCATCTTACGGAGTTTTACCAGGTAGAGGGGATCGTGGTATGGGAGAAGGCCACCTTTGGCGATTTGCTGGGGATACTGAAGGAATTCTACCGGAAGCTGGGCTTTGAGAAGATACGTTTCCGGCCTAGTTATTTCCCGTATACCGAACCCAGTCTGGAAGTGGAGATTTATTTTGAGCCCAGACAGC
>DATDYG010000110.1:0-4989 GCA_035289085.1 Candidatus Bilamarchaeaceae archaeon
AACATGATCGACAACTATCTCCTTCCCCATGTCGGTACGGGAAAATCCGACCGGGCGGAAAAGGCCCGTTTTCTGGTCCAGATGGCCGAGCGGACGGTGCGGGTGGCCTACGGTCACATGGCGCCGGATGACAAGGACCACTATGCGAATAAGCGCGTAAAGCTGGCGGGCGATCTGATGGAAGAGTTATTCCGTTATGCCTTTCAGTTTCTCATCAAGGATCTCATCTACCAGGCTTCGCGTGCGGATGCGCGCGGACGAAGATTGCAGGTGCATACGCTGGTGCGCCAGGATGCGCTGGCGGATCGTATTCGTTACGCGATGGCCACGGGCAACTGGATTGCCGGGCAAACCGGTGTATCCCAGCTGCTGGACCGGGTAAGCTACCTGTCCACATTATCCCATTTGCGCCGGATCATCTCTCCGTTAAGCAAGAAGCATCCCCACTTCAAGGCACGGGACCTGCATGGTACGCATCTGCACCGGCTCTGCCCGAACGAAACACCGGAAGGTCCGAGCTGTTCGCTGGTGAAAAACCTCAGCATCATGGCCGAGGTTTCCACGGGCGTGGATGAAGCCGAGCTGAGCCCACTGCTCAAGGCGTTTGATATAAAGGAATAACTTTTCGAGGTAATTTAAATGGCTAAAAAAAGAAGAAAACTGGCGGGAGAAAAAACCATCATCTACCTCAACGGGAAGCGGGTGGGCACCCATCCCGATGGCGCCAGCCTGGTCCAGCGGCTCCGGGAAAAAAGAAGGACGAACGAGCTGAATTACCAGGTGAATGTCTATTACAATGAACGCCTGAACGAGCTCCATCTGGTAACGGACAAGGGCCGGGTCCGCCGCCCGCTCATCGTGGTGGAAGAGGGCAGGAGCCGTTTGACACCGGAAATACTAAAGCGCCTGCAAAAAGGCGACCTGAACTGGAACCACCTCGTCAAGATGGGCATCATCGAATACCTGGATGCGCAGGAGGAGGAAAACACCTACATCGCGCTGCTGCCCGGGGAGCTCAGTCCCCAGCATACGCACCTGGAAATCGATCCGGTGAGCATGTTCGGTGTTGTCGCAGCCGTTCTGCCCTATCCGGAATACAATTCCTCTCCGCGGATTACCATGGCCTGCGCCATGACCAAGCAAAGCCTTGGCGTTTATGCCACCAACTTCAATCTCCGCTATGATACGCGCGCCTATATCATGTACTACCCCCAGCAACCGCTCGTCCAGACCCGCGTATACCATGCGCTGCAGCTGAAAAATAAAAGCGCCGGCCAGAATTTCGTTGTTGCGCTCACTTCCTATCAGGGCTACAACATGGCCGATGCCATTATTGTCAATCGCGGTTCCATTGACCGGGGGCTCGCCCGTACCGGAATGTTCAAGACCTACGAAACCGAGGAACGCGTTTATCCCGGCGGGCAAAAAGACAAGGTTGAAATTCCCACGCCGGATGTGGCCGGATATCGGGGAGAGGAGTATTACCGCCATCTGGGCGAGGACGGGGTCATCCTGCCCGAGAGCGATGTGAAAGGCAAAGACGTTTTAGTGGGCAAGACTTCGCCTCCCCGTTTCCTGGAAGAGATTTCGGTATTCGGCGCAGTGGAGGAAAAGAAACGGGAAAGTTCGCTTGCGCTCAAACCCGGGGAACACGGGAAAGTGGATTCCGTGCTCGTTACCGAAGGGCCCAGCGGCAACCGTTTGGTAAAGGTACGCGTCCGTTCCATCAAGGTTCCGGAGATCGGGGACAAGTTCGCTTCCCGGCACGGCCAGAAAGGGGTCATCGGCCTGTTGGTTCCGCCGGAAGACATGCCATTCACCGCGCAGGGCGTGGTGCCGGATATCATTGTCAACCCGCATGCCATCCCCAGCCGCATGACGGCCGGCCATCTGCTGGAAACCCTGGGCGGAAAGGCCTCTGCATTCAGCGGAACGCTCATGGACGGGACGGCCTTTGGCGGGGACAAGGAGGCCGATTTCATCGAAGTGCTCAAAAAGCATGATTTTGAGGAAAGCGGAAAGGAAATTCTATACGACGGCGTTACCGGAAAGCCGCTGGAGGTACGCATCTTCGTGGGCACGGTATACTATCAGCGTTTGCATCACCTGGTCTCCAACAAGATGCACGTGCGTTCCCGCGGACCGGTGCAGTTGCTCACCCATCAGCCCACCGAAGGCCGCGCACGGGAGGGCGGTTTGCGTTTCGGGGAAATGGAACGGGACTGCCTGATCGGTTATGGCGCGAGCATGACGATCAAGGAACGGCTGCTGGAGGAGAGCGACAAGACCATCCAGCTGATCTGCGCCGAATGCGGCAGCATGGCGACGCATGACTATGCCAAGAACAGGGATATCTGCCCGATTTGCGAGTCTGAAACCGTCTATCCGGTGGAAATGAGCTATGCGTTCAAGCTGCTGCTGGATGAAATAAAATCGCTCTACATATTCCCGCGATTGTTACTGAAAGACCGAGGATGATGAAATGGCCTATGTCAGCAAGATACTGGAAAAAATCAAGTTTTCGCTGTTTTCCCCGGAAATGACCCGGAAGATGAGCGCGGCCAAGACCATCGTGCCGGATACCTACGATGATGACGGCTATCCGATCGATGGCGGCTTAGTGGATACGGCATTGGGCGTCGTGGATCCGGGGCTGCGCTGCAAGACCTGCGGCGGAAGGGTGAAAGAATGCCCGGGCCATTTCGGCCATATCGAGCTCGTCCGTCCCGTCGTCCATGTGAGCTTTGGAAAACAAATCACCTACGTGCTTAAAAACACCTGTCACAACTGCCATCGCATCCTGCGCAAACCTACGGCAGAGGAGAAGGCCGCGGCCGCGGCGCTGGCCAAAACCGAAACCGCTGCCGGTGACGTACCTTCCCTGCTGGAGCCGGAAAAAGAGGAACCCTCTAAGGGCAAAAAAGCCAAAAAAGAAAAAGCAATGAAAAAATGCTTCCGGTGCAATACGGAGCTGCCCACGCTTAAAATGCTCAAACCAACGACGTTCTACCGGGACAAGGATGTCCTGCTCCCCAACGAGATTCGCGACTGGCTGTCGGCTATCAATGACGAGGATTTGATGGAACTGGGATTTGATCCGCTGTACAGCCGCCCCGAATGGATGGTGCTCACCGTCCTGCCGGTGCCGCCGGTCAACGTGCGCCCCAGCATCACGCTGGAAACCGGAGAGCGGAGCGAAGACGACCTCACCCACAAGCTGGTGGACATCATCCGCATCAACCAAAAGCTGGAATCCAATATCAATGCCGGTGCACCGCAGCTCATCATTGAGGACCTGTGGGAGCTCTTACAGTACCACGTCACCACTTACTTCGATAACGAAACCGCCAACATCCCGCCGGCCCGCCACCGCAGCGGCCGTCCCCTGAAAACCCTGGCGCAACGATTGAAGGGGAAGGAAGGGCGTTTCCGGTACAATCTCTCGGGCAAGCGGGTGAACTTCTCCGCGCGGACGGTCATATCTCCGGATCCCAACCTCCGCATCGATGAGGTAGGCATCCCCAAGTCCATAGCGGAAGAGCTTACCATCCCCATGGCCGTGACGGAATGGAACCTGGAAAAATGCAAATCCTTTATCCTGGCGCCGGAATATCCGCGCGCACTCTACATCATCCGTCCGGACGGTCGGCGGCTAAAAGTAGGCGATACAGACGAAGCCAAGAAAGAAATGATCGAGAATCTGAAAGTCGGCTGGATCCTGGAACGCCACCTGATGGACGGCGATATCGCCCTGTTCAACCGCCAGCCTTCGCTGCACCGGATTTCCATGATGGCGCACGAGGTGCGGGTATTGCCGGGTCGCACCTTCCGGTTAAATCCGACCACCATCTCGCCCTACAACGCGGATTTTGACGGCGATGAAATGAACCTCCACATTCTCCAGACCGAAGAGGCGCAGTCCGAGGCCCGCTATCTCATGCAGGTAAACAAGCAGATCCTCTCCCCCCGCCATGGGCACGCCATCATCAAGCCCCAGGAGGACCACGTGTCCGGATTGTATTTCCTTACCAAGGACCAACGGGATTTCACGCGGGAGGAAGCCGCCGATCTCCTTTATCAGATAGGCATTTACGATTTGCCGAAGCCCGATCGAAAAGATCACTATTCCGGAAAACTGCTCTTTTCCCAGCTGCTGCCAAAAGAGCTGAACCTCCGTATCAAATCCAAACTGGGAGGGGATATCATCATTAAAAACGGCGAACTCGTCAAAGGTGCGGTGGAAAGCCGGGCCATCGAGAGCGATATCCTGGAAAGTATCTTTATCCAGAAAGGACCCGAGTTTGCCAGCGATTTTCTGAACAAGGTAACACGGCTGGCCTTAACCAGTATCACCCGCCACGGAATGACCGTTTCTTTGCAGGATTACACGCTCTCCCCAAAGGCCCAGGAAGAAGTGAGAAAAATGCTGGACAATATGAACCGGCAGATCGACACTTTCATTCTCCAGTATAAAAACAAGACCCTCGAGCGTTCGCCGGGACTCAGCCTGAAAGAGACGCTGGAGCGGATGATCGTACAGATTACCTCCGAAACCCGGGAGGCCGCGGGCCGGCTGGTGGAGCGGGATCTGACGATAGAAAACTCCGGTATTCTCATGGCCAAGATCGGGGCGCGGGGAAGCCTCCTGAACGCCACCCAGATGGCCGCCGTTGTTGCCCAGCAAACGGTCCGGAACAAACGGATCAAGCGCGGGTACAAAGGGCGTACATTGCCGTATTTCCGTCGCGGAGAACTCACCGCCAAAGAGCGCGGCTTTGTCTTCTCCTCGTTCCAGCACGGACTAACCCCCTACGAATTCATCCACCACGCCATGGGCGGACGGGAAGCACTGGTGAATACGGCTATCCGGACGGCCCGGAGCGGTTACATGCAGCGCCGGCTCATCAACGCCCTCCAGGACCTGGTCGTTCATCCGGATTTCACGGTACGCAATTCAGACATGAGCATCATCCAGTTCGTGTATGGCGG
>DATDYG010000111.1:0-22918 GCA_035289085.1 Candidatus Bilamarchaeaceae archaeon
GAAAATGGCTGGCTGGTTCCGTCTTTTTTTACAATTTTGATGTTCAGCAGTTCTACGCGTTCATAAGTGGTAAAGCGTTTTTTGCATTTCCTGCATTCGCGCCTCCGGCGGATCGCTTCTTTTCCTCCGGCTATCCTTGAATCCAGCACATTCGTCCTTCCATGGTTGCAGTAGGGGCAGTGCAAGGCTTACCACCATTTCCGGCTTACCCAATAGGCGATGCCGATGCCGGATATCATGCAGAGGCCGACACCTGCCACGAGTAAACCCAAATAGGAAAAGATTGCGCCGAAAACCGTCATCGCGCCGAGCATGCCCAGGCTAAGTGCCACGGCTTCGCCTTCCATGTCGGAAAACGTAGAAGCCGCCATAAACAGCGATGCAAGGGTGGATAGTATAGTAGTAACAGTATGTACAATGGCAAAAGCCGCAACTGCAACCGCGCCGCCTTCCAGGGCAGTAGCCTGGAATTTTTTAGCTGCCCGGTATGCACCGTATACATAGATGGCCATGCTGATGAGGAATGAAAGGGAAGGAAGGATAAACACGACCAGATAGAGCAACCAGTGCGAATCCGTTGTGGCTTCCAGGTTCAGGGATATGGCAAGGCTAACTCCCAGCATCAGCAGGTTGAATAAAAATCCTATGATAATCGGCCATTTCGATGCTTTCCATACTTTTTTCCAGTCCATGTGATCACCTCAGCAGCTATAGATGAACGATAGTTTCTTTTTACCTTTCCTGTCCAGGCGGCAGAAGCCGAAACGTTCAAATTGGATGACATCATTTTCCTGCAGCGAAGCGCATTCTTTTTCGCACAGGCCTTTCACAGTTTCCAAACTGTTTTCATTGTAGCTTCCATCCTCTTTCAATAAATCTTTTGGAATTAAAACTTCGCATCGGATGGCTTCTTCCGGCACAACCCACTGGACTTTTTTCTCTGGAATGGCTTTCTGGTCCACGCGGACCAGCTTTTTTCCATCGGGTTTGACAAATGCCAGGTCCTTTAAAGCGAATACCTCTCCGGGCTGCAGCAAAGCATGATCGGCTTTGGGTACGGCGACCTTGTTCTTCAGGTTAACACTCCGTTCCGCGCCTTTCAACGCAAAGCGGATTGAACCTGCCAGATTGAGCTTCAATTTTACCGGATCCGGAACGAAATAGAAGTGTTTTGCAGCAGAATCGAGCAGCTTCCTGTTTTCCGACAGCAGGATATCCCAGGTGGGCTCGCTCTCGGTTTTGGTAAGGCCGAAACGCAATACGAATCGTTTAATCGCTTCGGGTAGTATGCCGCGCCTCTTTAATGCGGCAATGGTCGGCAGTCTTGGATCGTCCCAGCCTTTCACCTTTTTCTCTTTCACCAGGGGCGTGATCAGGCGCTTGCTCACCGGCGCGCCCTTCATTTCCAGGCGGGAGAAGGAAATCAGTGTCGGCCGGCGGATGCCCAGCGTATCGCACAATGCATAATAGAGCTCATCGCGCAGTTCATATTCCTTGCTGCGCATGGGGTGCGTAATCCCTTCCAGCGCATCCGTGATCACTACCGCAAGATCATAGCCCGGCCATACGTGATAGGCTTTGCCCTGGCGGTAATGTTTGGCGCTTATGACACGTGCAAGCGTGGGATCGCGCATTACCGTATTCAAGGAAGTTAAATCGCCCCTGAACCGTAAAACAGCCGTGCCTTCCTGGTATTTGCCGTTGAGCATGTTGCCCCAGCGGAACAATGCATCCTGTAGCCGTTGATTCCGGCAGGGGCAGGATTTTTGGCTGGTGCGGAGCTCGCTGATTTTTTCCTGGGGACAGGTACATACATAGGCTTTTCCTTTTTTGATGAGCTGCTCGGCGTAATTGTAGATCTTGACCATGTTATCCGAAGTGTAGGTTTCCTTTTCCCAT
This sequence comes from Candidatus Bilamarchaeaceae archaeon, assembly GCA_035289085.1. Classification (GTDB taxonomy): domain Archaea; phylum Micrarchaeota; class Micrarchaeia; order Anstonellales; family Bilamarchaeaceae; genus DATDYG01. The sequence continues at coordinate 1,900 of DATDYG010000111.1, forward strand.
TTGATTCCCAACCATTCCAGCGCTTCCCGGATAACCTGCACGAATTCCATGGATTCCTTTTCCGGATTGGTATCGTCAAAGCGGAGGATGAACCTGCCTTTATAGTGCTGGGCGATTTCATAATTCAGAAAAGCGGCTTTTGCATGGCCGATATGCGGATAGCCGCCCGGCTCGGGCGGGAAGCGCGTGGTTACTTTTCCCGCTTCCGCATTCGGAACGGATAATTCTTTTTCTTCGTGTTTCTTTTCCACGAATTCGTATTTCTGTATTTCGTTTTCCCATTCTGCTTTGGATTTTTTGTTTACCTCGTTTACAACTTCGTTCACTTTGGCCATGGTCGTTTTCATGTCTTTTTTGGCATCCGGAAATTCTGCAATTACCTTGCCGACTACAGCATTGGCAGTAGCTTTCCCGAAATCAAGCGCATTCTTCAAAGCATGTTTTCTAATGATTTCTTCGAGCGGTGGCATACGCTAATAGAGGAAGAGATAAATTAAAAAGAAAGATGGGGCCGCTGTGATTTGAAGTTCTGAAACTTTTCAGCGGTTTTGATGCTAAAAAGTTTACACAGATCATAGCCTCCCGAAGGCTACAGTCTACCAGGTTAGCCCACGGCCCCATGGGTATGCTAACAGTGTATGTGCTAGGAATTTAAATAAGCTTAGGGACAGGCCTTAATCGCTTCGGCCATTTCCTGCATGTTTTGAAAGCGCCGGACCGGATCCTTTTCCAAGGCACGAAGAATAAGGGTTTGAACGCGATCGGAGATGGCAGAGTTTAATTGCTGGGGCGGCTGGGGCGGTTCCTGAAGGTGCATCCGGAGCGTATGGCGCGAATCGGAGCCCTCAAAAGGCCGCGAACCGCAGAAGATTTCGTATAGGACAACCCCCAGCGAGTAGATATCGGAATACGCATCCAGACCGAATCCATGGACATGCTCTGGCGACATGTAGTCGGCTGTCCCCCATACGGGGTCTCCGCCAAATTCACCGATCTCCGACGTACAGCCGAAATCAAACAGCTTGATCTCCCCATCCTTCATGAGCATGACGTTATCTGGCTTGACATCCGCATGCACGAGGCCGGCTGCATGCACCGCATCCAATGCATCGCAGAGCTGCAGGGCGATCGGCCTGATCTGCTGCCACGGGAGCGTGCGGGGAATCACGCCCATACGGGTTAGGGATTGTCGCAGTATTTTTCCGTCCAGAAGCTCCATGGCAAAAAGGGGGCGGTCATCGATAAAACCAGCCTCGGACAACCCGGTTACGATATGCGGATGCTCGATATACGCAGTAGCGATCGCTTCCCGGTAGAACTGCCTTACGCTCCTCCTGTCATTAACGTATTCGGAGTGGAGCACCTTGATTGCAAAGGGATCATCCGGCCTTTGCGGATCCCGGACCTCGTAAATACAGGAGCTGCCGCCCCGGTAGACCGGACGCCTCTGGGCGTAATGTGCAGGTTCCGAAAGCGGTTTTTTTCCATTCAGCCTTTCCCGAAGCCTGCCCAGTCGGAGCGTGTCCAGTTGCAGACCGTCCATCCGCATATGCTATACTTGATAGTATAAAGTATTTAAAATAAACGGAGGAGCTTCACTGGTCCCAGATCCTGGACTTGTAGGGATCGTAGCCTTTTCTGGAGCGGGGACGATAAGAGGAAGGGCCCTCTGTTCTCCGGCCATCTCCATGTCCGTTTCCGTATTCCCGTCCATTTCCAGATTGCCTGCGCCCGTATCTGCGTCCGCCATTCCTGTAATCATACGGGGGAGGGGCATCGGTGTCCATAAAGGTGATGGCCTTCCCTTCTTTGCCCATCCGTCCTGTCCGTCCGATGCGGTGGGTGTGGGTGTCTTCAGTGTTGGCCTGGTCGTAGTTGATGATATGGGAAACTTCATCAATATGCAAGCCTCGTGCAGCTACATCGGTAGCCACAAGAATCCGGAAACGGCCTTCCTTGAACTCGCGCATCGTGCGTTCCCGCTGGTTCTGGCTTTTCCCCCCATGAAGGTAATGCGCAGGGATGCCGTCCCGGTTAAGCCGCCGGCACACGAACTCCACCGCCCGTTTGGTGGCCACGAAGATGATGGCCCTGGATACGGAAACGTTGCGGAGGATTTCCGCAAGCTTTTGGGGTTTTTCCCGCCGCGCAAGGTAGATCGTTTGTTCCTCAATGCTCTCCACCTTCCCTTTCGGCCCGATCTCCACCAGGACAGGAAGGCCCATATAATGGCCCGAGAGCGACTTGATGCGATCGTCAATCGTTGCGGAAAACAGCATCGTTTGCCGTTTGGGGTTGAGCTGGTCCAGGATCTGGTCGATATCCTCCTTGAATCCCATGTCCAGCATGCGGTCCGCCTCGTCCAGCACGACGCAATTCACGATTAGTAGATTAACCGTTCCGCGGCGGGCATGGTCCAGCAGTCTTCCCGGCGTAGCCACGATGATATCGAAACCTTGTCTTAGCGATGCGATCTGCGGGCCCATGCTCTGTCCGCCATAGATGGAATAGATGCGCATGCGGTGGTTTTTTGCGATCGAACGCAGCTCTTTTGCGATCTGGACGACCAGCTCCCGCGTAGGCGCCAGGATAAGTGCCTTTTTGGCGGGGTTCTTGGAGAGCGTTTCGATAAGCCCAACGCCGAAAGCGGCGGTTTTGCCGCTGCCGGTCTGGCTGCGCACGACGACTTCTTTCCCCTCCAGAAGGAGCGGGATGGTTTTTTCCTGTACCTCGGTGGGCTCGACGTAGCCCATGCTTTCCAATGCAGCAATGGTTCTATCACTGATGCTCATGTCTCTAAATTTCATTGTATTTCACCTTTGTTTAAAATTCGATTCCCGTTATCTCGAGTGCATTTAGCAAACCGTTTTTTTAGCAACGGTTTTTGGATGAAACCTTTTTTCCAAAAAGGTTTCGATAACAAAAATCGAACATTTTTGTCTGTATAGGGTATAGCAATAGCCCTATTTAAACCTATGTGTTGGAACTTTTAGTAGATTGCGGCTATTAGATAGGCTACCAGGCCGAGGAACAGGGCCGCCAGGCTTACGTTTCTGGCGGTTTTGAAGGTTTCCGCACCCGGGAAACGGAGGATGCCTATTAATATATAGAGGATGCCCAGGTCAGCCAGACCCACCAAGCCAAGCGAAACGATGTGCTGGGGCAGGCCAAAATAAAATGGAGCGATCGCTAGCGGAAGAAAAATTACATACAATAGCGAAGCGATCAGTAGCGAGTTACGCTCGCCGATTAGGATGGGAAGAGTTCGGGCTTTCCTTGCCTTTGCATCCCCTTCCACGTCCTGGACGGTCTTGATGATTTCCCGGGCCAAACCCGAGATGAAGGCCAGCGCGGCCAGTATCAGCACGAGCGTATTCAGCTCGTTGGCAACCACGAAGTTGCCAAAGATAAAGGGAATCGCCATGGTCAGGCCGATAAAGGCGTTTCCTAACAGCGGCATATCCTTGAGCTTGAAGTTATAGGCAATGGCCAGCAGATTGAATATTAATGCAATAAGCAATACCTGTAGGTTGATGAAGAACGCGGCTAGGGTAGATATTAGGAAGGCAAAGATGGAGAACGGGTAGGCAAATTTTGGGGAGATGGCACCGCGCACGAGAGGGGTCATCTTTTTATTAATTTTATCGCTTTCCATGTCCAGATAATCATTCAATGCAAAGCTGCCCATCTCGCTGAATACCGGAACCAGCCAGGAAAGCAGCAGTATGCTGGAGATTGCTGGAATGCTGCCTAGAACGATGGCTTCGGCAATGAATACGGCAACCGCGAGCATAAGCGCATGCTCAAAGCGGACGAGTTTAAGGAATTCAAGCGGTAGTTGGGTCTTTTCCATGTTCAGCATTTTCCTTGAATAATTATTTAAACGTACTCGCGCTAGTACATGCCTATGCAGAATGTTACGCTCGGCCTTATCCAGATGGCCATGGTGGAAGAGAAGGAGAAAAGCCTGGAAAAGGCCATAAAAATGATCGGCCGGGCAACTGACCGTGGGGCGCAGGTGGTATGCCTGCCGGAATTGTTCACCAGCCCGTATTTCCCGCAGGAAGAGGATACCGAAAAACAATATGCGGAAAAGATACCCGGGCCCACGGGCAATGCGCTTTCCCAGGCGGCAAAAGAGAACGGCATTGTGCTCATCGGCGGATCCCTATATGAGAAAGACGGGAAAAAGCATTACAACACCTCCATGGTCTTTGATGAACGTGGAAAGATGCTGGGGAAATACAGGAAGATGCATATTCCGCACGATCCGAATTTTTATGAACAATGCTATTTTACTCCCGGTGATCTGGGATATAAGGTTTTCAAGGTACGGGACCCAAAACGCAAGACTGAAAACTGGAAACTGGGAACGCTCATCTGCTACGACCAGTGGTTTCCGGAGGCCGCACGGATAAACGCATTGATGGGTGCGGAGGTTATCTTCTATCCCACGGCCATCGGCTGGGTAAGAGGGATCAAGCAGCGCGAAGGCAGCTGGCAGGAGGCATGGGAGAACGTGCAGCGCGGCCATGCCATTGCCAACGGCATAGTCGTCGCCGCCGTTAACCGGGTGGGCGTGGAAAAAAACATGACATTTTGGGGAGGAAGCTTCGTCTGCGATGCCTTTGGAAAAACCGTTGCACGCGGCGGATTGAAGGAGGAAGTAATAATTGCAAAGGTTGATTTAGAGCATGGCAAGGGAGTAAGGGAAGGATGGCGGTTCTTCCATAACCGGAGGCCGGAGACGTATAAGAAGCTGGTGGAAAGGAGATAAGGTGCGTTTATGGCCAACAGGAAGTATTGGATTTCAGGCTTGATCGTTGTAATAGTTTTGTTAAGCGGGTGTGTCAGAGAAGAGAATGTTCCGGTGAACAATATAGAACAACCCATTCCACCCCATGCAGAAATCCAAAGCGCGGAACAGGAAACGGAGACTGATGCAGATACGGAAAATGGGACAGTTCTGGTGACCGCTGACACCGACCGCGGCAGCGACCAGGAGTTAGAGGACGCCCAACCCCTTCCAGAACCGGATGCAGACGAAACAGGAGGGGATGATCGCCCGGTTCTAAAAAACCTGGGATTTGATATTGAGCCATGGGATAGGGATACGGATCTCGCGGGAGATTTGTTATTCACCGAAGACCTTGTTTTTGAAGATGATTACATTGTTAGCGAATGGGTTTTTGTCGAATTCGGGGGGCAGGGACAAAGAAAAAACGATCCGAATAAGAATATTGAGTATTGGTTCTTTGTTCCCGTTGGAACGGATGTCAAAGCACCGATAACGGGGATAGTGGATGTCGCATTTTTTGAACACACCCAGGATTGGGGAATAAATTTTTACACAGGGGAAAATTCGGAATGGATCGTAAGCTACGAGCATGTGGTTGACGTTAATGTAAACGATGGGGATACCGTTGAAGCAGGAGAGGTTGTCGCCAAGGCAGCGCCAAGAATAAATGATAACATTGCCATGACCGAATTGGCGGTTTGGAGAGGCGGGCAAAATATTTACAAATATTGCCCTTTTGATTTTTTGGATGAAACGTTAAAACCGGTCTACGAAGAAAAGATAACCCGGCTGGCATCCGACTGGGAGCAGTACATAGGACAGGATGTATATGAACAGGAAAGATGGGTTGCGCCCGGATGCCTGGTGCACAACATTACGGAGCGGTGATGAAGATCCCACGACAACACGGCTACCGCATGCCAGCGGAATGGGAAATGCATGAGACAACTTGGATAAGTTGGCCGAAGGATCCGGATACTTTTCCCCCCAACATTATTGATAATGTGGAAAATATCTATTGCCAGATGATCGGGGCATTACAGCAAGGAGAGAAAGTAAATATTTTGGTAAATGATGCAGGATGGGAAGAAAGAGCAAGGAAGAAGCTAGAGGCTAGAGGCTTGGGGCTAAAAAATATAATTTTCCATCATATAAAATCAGTTGATGTCTGGACAAGGGATTATGCGCCAATTTTTGTGAAAGATAAAAAAGGCAAGGTAGCCGCTACGAAATGGATATTCAATGCATGGGGGGAGAAATGGGAGCCGCTATTGTCGGATGATAAAGCCGGGGAAGAAATTGCAAAAGCAACGAAAATGGAGATTTTCAGGCCCCATATGGTTTTGGAAGGAGGATCAATAGATGTTAATGGAAAAGGAATGCTGCTGACTACGGAACAGTGCCTGCTCAATAAAAATAGAAATCCAAAATTAAAAAGAAAACAAATTGAACGGTATTTGACGGATTACCTGGGTGTTGATAGTATCATCTGGCTGAAAGAAGGGATAGCAGGGGATGATACGGACGGCCATGTGGACGATATTACCAGATTTGTGAATGATAATACCGTAATTACAATGGTTGAAGAGGATAAAAATGATGCAAATTACAAGCCACTTAGAGAAAACCTGGAAGTTCTGAAAAAAACAGGTTTTGATATAATTGAATTGCCGATGCCAGGTAAAATAGAAATTCCGGAACGAAGACTGCCGGCCAGCTATGCCAATTTCTATATCGGCAATTCCGTGGTGCTGTTACCGGTGTTTAAGGATGCCAAGGACAGGGATGCGGTCGGTATATTGGAGGATCTTTTCCCCAAACGAAAGGTGGTTCCAATTTATGCTTATGATTTGGTATATGGCCACGGCGCCATCCATTGCATGACCATGCAGCAGCCATGCTAATGCTTTATAAATATTTTGCACACTTAACCAGCCCATGCAACGATTACAGGAATCGCGAAAACGTATCGTGCGCACGCTTACCGCCAAAGTATTGGATGCTACGGGCAGGGCCTTTCACTCCCTGGCAGTGAAGCTGGAGGACCGGGTGGAAAGCCGGGATACTTTCCGAAGCAGGGAGATGCGGAAAAAATTGAGAAGTGCCTGCCGCCAGGGAACGGCAATAGAGGAGGAAGAACTCGCTGGTGCATTGCTATCCTTCGGGGACAAGAGGAAACGGATAGCGCATGAAGAGAACCAGCCCATTGACTGGCACGATGTAGACGGGTGGGAGCGGTGGAAGGCGGAACGCGCCCTGTGGAAGGCGGCCAGAAGCGCCCACCCTATAGTTGCGCTCCGTGCATTGTATGAACTGGATGCATTTATTCCGCCTGCGCTGATGGAGGAATTGACCAAAGCGCGCATGTCCGGAACTGTAGAAAAAGTCCCGGAACAGATAGCAACCTTGGGGAGGGATGCGCTGCCCTATATTGCAACGTGGATAGAGGGCAACCATTACCGGAACGGAACGCACCCGGCCGTGCTTGCCGTTGGATTGATACGGGACGCGCGGGCATTGCCGTATCTGCGCGTTCTTCAGCGCCTGCCCGAAGAGCATCGCTCGCTGGCGCAGGCCGCGGCCGGGGCAGCTGGGGAAATCATGAGACAGGAGGCGGAGCGTGCCGTGGCCTTGCTGGATATGCAATGGCGCGTTAGCTAAGGTGCGCCCGGAAATAGTCCAGCACGTGCTCCTGCATGTCGCGGTTGCCGGTAAAGCCGAATTTTGCATGCGTTTGCAGCAAATAGGGATGCGGGGCGAAATGCGGGACAGTAATCGCGTACCCTTCGATATCCACCGAGGCCATCTTCTTGCCCACGCCCATGTAATTCTTATAGACGTTTTTCAATAAGCTCGACTGCATCACCTGTTCGCGCGAAACGATCCGGTTCTGCACATTCTGGTGGACGAAATTGAATGCAATCTGCTTTTTCTCCACCTTGCCCGTGAGCAGGTTCTTCATGGGCTTTTCCACCTGCGCACGGACCGTTAAATCGTTTTCTTTCCACACAAAAGAAAATTCCTTGGGCTCCAGATGCAATAAAACAAAGCTGGTGAAGAATTCCCTCCCCTCGCGATGTTGGACGTTCTTGGAGAATAGGACGAGGCGGGAACCCGCGAAAAACATCGAGCGCATGCTGCCGTGGGCAAAGGCCACGCCTGCGCGTTCGCCCTGCACATGCAGGTTCTGGTAATAGTTGTGCGGTACGGCATACGCCGCGCGCGCCTCGAACATCGGCTGGAGGAAGCTAAGCGGATATTCCATCGAGCTGCATACCTGCAGTTCCACCGTCTCCAGCTGCTGTGCGAATTCCTTCGTGGCTTCGATGCGCTGCATGTCCTCTTTCTGCATCTCACGGAGAAAATTCGTATAGGCAACGCTCTTCCGGGCCTTTTCGCACCACTGGCACATTACTTTATTTCAACCTCTTTGATCTCCGGGAACAGCTGGCGGATGGTTTTGGAAAGCTCTTCTTTCTTCTTTTCCTCCGGCATTTTCTTCAGCTGGAGGGCAAGCCTTTGCTTCTCCAGTTTCACCGTCCCCTCCAGCTCCCATTCGTCCAGCAGGAACCGGATCTTGTCGCTGGTTTCATGGGCCGCATCCACCAGTTTGACGGTATAACGCACCTTCTGGTCGGCCAAAGGATGGTTGAAGTCAATAACGACCCGGCCGCTGTTCACGGAGCGTATCGTCCCGATCATCTTTCCTTCCTCGCTGTCCAGCTCCACGTGCAGTCCGGCCTGTGGAAGGATATCGAATTTATGGAGCTCTTTTTCCGCAAATACCTTCAGCAGCTGCTTATGACGGTGGCCAAAGGCCTGGTCCGGTGATAACTCTACCTCGCGCTCCTCGCCTTTTTTCATCTGTTCCAGCGCTTCCTGCAAACCCGGCAGCAGCATGCCGCTCCCAAGCACCGCGAGCAGCGGCCCTTCCCGGCCGTGCAGCTTTTTAGCCACTTCGCCGTGCGTGCTGTCGAACACATGGCCATTCTGTTCTTTTCCCGTATACTCGATCTTGATGAAATCTCCTGGAGAAACCAATGTATTCACCCGAAAGTTTTATTTATAAAACATTGGTAAGCAATTTCATTTAAAAATAGGGAGGAAACAGTCATGCAACTCAGCTGGAAACAGATGGTGGTCATCATCGTGGTTATCGTTTCCGTGATAGGGTTTCTGCCTTTTGGTGTATTGAACAGCCTGCAGAACCCGGCGGTGCAGGCAGATAACGGAAATACGGTGGCCGGTGAAGTCAGCGGCATCGCACATACCGCCGTTAGTATTGCGGAATATGAACCGTACCTTCTTTTGCGCGAGACGAACGTTTCCCAGGAACAGCTGGACAGGATAGGGGAGATGGAAGAGGTGGAGGAGGTACGCTTGCACCAGGGGAGTTATCTGGTAACGGTGTTGAGGCGGGACGACCTGGAGTCCGTGCACGCCGCATTGAGGGAACAGAACCTCACGCCGGTGGCTACCGCAATTGTAGCATTTCCGCCCAGCATGGAAGTGGAGGCCAATGGAGAAATCGAGGTGGTGGTTACCAACGGTATCCAGATCCGGCAGGTGCTGGATTATATCCTGCCGGTGGGAGAAAGCGTCAATGCAAGCATAGGCATAGTAACGCGGCAGGGGCAGGCCGTTGCCTTCAATCGCTTTGAATTCGTGCGGGAACGTGAAACGCTGAATGCCACCGCCAGGATTGCGGAAATGCGGGAGCAGTTTACAACGTATAGTATTCCGTGGGAAGAGCGGGACGGAATCAATGTCACGGCGCTGCGTGATCGGTTCGGAAATGTCCAATATGTGGAACGGAGCTATGTGGAACGGGAAACCAACATCACCGTACAGGAACAGCTGCAATGGAAAAATTTGGAATACGTCCAGCAGATCGTGGAAAACCGCATTTTCATAGCTTCCAACTTCACCGACCGGGAAAGGATTGAAGAGGATATCGGAGAGATTGCATTTCCGGATTCCACTGTTACCATATCCGGGGAGCGTGTATGGGAACGGGAAGGGGAAGTCCATTATATCTATGAAGCCGAGCTGCAATCGCCATCGGAGGAATACCGCTGGGCAGCAACGCAGTTTGACATTGAATGGGAAGCGGAAAAGGAAATAGGGGAGGAAGTCGAAGTCCGCATAACGATTGAACGGTTGGGGCGGACGGTGATAAATATCCTTAATGCAGAGGTTTTGTAGCGGCTTCTTGCAGGCGTGCGACACCCCCTATTTTTTGCAGGTATTTTATTACAGGGGCAGGCAGCGCATCTTTCCATTTCTTTCCCTCCAGCATTTTTTTCCGGATGGTTACGCCCTGGTAGGTTTTGCGCTGCACCAATGGGAATTTCTTAATCTGCACGCCCTGCCGGCCGAAGAGCAAGGCAACGAAATCGTTGTTGGAGTAAACGTCCCGGAAGGCAGGAACGTGGGAACGGACGTGCGATACCCAGCGGTCATGGTTGTTGATATCGCGCAGGGGCACGAGAATCAGCCGGCCCAGCTGCTCCGGGGAGAAACAGGCACGGATCATTTCAATGCGTTCGCCCGCGGTAAACGGATTCTCCGCTGTCATCGCGCTCTCCGCGCTTCCGATCACCACGATGACTTCGGGATATTCACGTAACAGCTTCCGCAATACCGCTAAATGCCCCTTGTGGAACGGCTGGAAACGACCAACGAATAAAGCGCGTCTGATTTTTGGCATGATTTAAATAGAGAAGAATAGGATTTAAAATAGTTAAAGGGAAAATAAGCTAACAGAGGAAGAAATCAAAATCGTTTAGGAGAGTTTGAAGTTAATAATATGAACTGGGACTTTTTAAAAATTTTAGTTTTAAAGTGTCCCGTTTCATCCCCCTCTTCGCCCTCTGGCTTCTACCAGTAACTAGCTACCAACTACCTGCCAATAACCATATAAAATCCCACTAAACGAAAGATATTTAAAGAATAAGCCACCCAATAGATACGTGATTAAATATCCGCACGAGATTCGGCGGGGAAACCTGTGCGGCTCGCGCGGTTCACACTTTAGCTGATTATCAGTTTTGAATGTGTCAATCTGAAAATATTTTTGTCAGTTTCCAGCCTTATTTCAGAAACCTTGCATTTGTCTTTTATAATATTGAAAATAGATTTATCCCCCTTTAGATAATGGTGAAAAGAACCGGCGAGAACATCGGCCAGCTGAATGCCCGGACTGCGCCTTGAATCTTGTGGTTTGTGAATTTTGATCTTGTAATTATATTTTCTAGACTGGCGTTCAAGAAGTTTTGCGTATCGGACGTGTATTCCTTCATCAAAAAAGATTTCTACTTTCTCGTCCAGATCCAATTTATATTCGCTATGTATGAATATGTTTTCAAAAAGCAGGGTGAGGAGCTCGCGTAAAATCAAAGGTTCCGAGATACGGGCATTCGCCCAGTTTGAAACTTTTTTCTCACTGTTTAATTTATTCAATACCAAGACGTATAGTTGAACGTCTTGGTGCAGAAGCCGTTGGCAGATTAGATAACGGGCATCTTGCTTCAATTTAACGTATCTGATTTCAATTGGGAGGGCTTTTTTATATGTGCTAGAATATTCCCTTCTTATTCTTTCAAGCACTTCTACGATAGTTTTGCCGGCATCCTTGTAAGCCATAACTCCCAAGCAGTAGTAAGAACTGGATGTGCCACTGAGAATATGCTTTTTAGTTAAGCCTATATCCCCGGATTCATCTATGAAGATAAACATGAGTTCTATTCGTGACTTCTTCTTTATAATCATTTTCCCCTTTACCGCCCTTCTACCTTCGAGCCCCTAACAAAGCCTTATGCAACTGCTTTCCTTGAAGAATTGCACGGCAGATTTTTAAATTTGATAAAGGCCCAAAGTAAACATTTTTAAACTCTTATTTACACAATAATTGCATGCAACACACGCAGCGAACGCGCTTGCTATTCAGTTTCGGCGGCCACAACCGGGCCGGGGATGCGCGCAGCCTCCGGCAGGCGTTTGAACGTTTCCAGCCGCACGTGTTCGTAATGGAGGACAGAATCGGGGAGGAAAGCCGCCTCGCATCGATACGCGCGGGAAACGAATGGGTCACACGGGCAAGGACGGATGCAGAGGAGAGAAGGGCCCTGGCGACACAGGTGCTGGGCCGGACCGATCCCAACAGCGTGGCCTTCGGTAAAGAGCAGTTGGAGCTCACCTTGCAACATCCGGTACGGGTTTTCACACTGGAAGCCTATGGCAAGGGAGAGCTGGAGCAGATCGAAAACACGTATGCCGTAGGCCAACTAAACAGCACAATTGTTTTGAGCCTTCTAGCGGACGGGAACGTGGAACGCGCAGAAGAGGTCATGCTCACCGCAATCGAAGTCGAGGCGCAGGCGAACCATTTGCGGGATATGAACATACAAACGCACCTGGCCACGCTCGGCACGGATGTGGCCGTATGCTTTCCGGAATTAATGGAGGAAGAAGATGTCCGCATACTGATACGCTACGGGCAAGCGCATGCCGTCATAGCGGCATATGCGCAGGGTCTGGGATTCGAAGTGGAGGAAGAAAGGGATTTGAAAACGCTTTCTCCCCGGACGCGGCTGTTGCTGGCCCTTATGGACGACAGGAGCACAAGCCGCGTGGCAAGGGCGGATCTGGTGCTTGCCGCATTTGAGAGGGTATACAGCAGTACACCTGCCAACGGGAGATCCACCGGCATCGGGGAAACCACTGCAGAATCCATGGAGATTTTTTTAAAGATCGTTTCAAGGCTGGGCGGTGCAGCCGGAGTGAAAAGATTCCTCGTGGACCGGAAAGCAGGAAGAGATGCGGAACCGATAGAATGGTTGTCGCGCATGCACACGGAGATCCGGCAACTGGCGGAAAGCGTCCAGGCGCCGCAATAATGAGAATATATTACCCGGGCCTTTGCTCCAGCTTTACGCCTACGAGCCGGGATACGCCCTGCGTTTTTGCGACTCCCAGCACCGCATCCGCATTGCCCATCAGGATATCGTTGTGGGTGACGACCAGGAACTGCGTGTTGCCGGACATGCCATGGATGAGCTGGGCCAGGTTCTTGCTGTTCTCCTTGTCCAGCGCGGCATCCACCTCGTCCAGGATGTAGAACGGGGACGGGCGGAAGAACTGGATGGCGAAGATGAACATCAGCGCGATGAGCGAATTTTCACCGCCGGAAAGCGAGTCCAGCGAATATTCCTTGTTGCCGCGCCGCAATTTGATGGTTAGGCCGCTCTCGAACGGATCGTTGGGCTTGTCCAGATAGAGAATCCCCTGCCCGATATTGATGTGCTTGAAGATTTTCCGGAAATTGTCGGCCACCGCCTCGAAGGTTTCGAAGAACGCATCCTTCTTATGCGTCTCAATCTCGTCCATCATCTGCAGGACGGCCTTCCGCTCCTCGCTCAGCTTTTCCAGCTTTTCCTCCAGCCCGTCCATTTCCTCTTTCTTCTTTTCATACAGCTCGATGGCGGAGATGTTCACATCGCCCAGTCCCTTCAATGCCGCTTCCGCTTCCTCCAGCAGGGAGCTGAGTTTTTCCTTAGGAAGGGACAAGCGTTCCGCTTTTTTATACGGCTCGAATTCGCGGTTCAGGTCTTCCAGCCGCGTTTCCAGCGTTGCCCTCCGCACCTTCAGCTCGTTGATGTCCCTGCCCAATCGCTCCATTTCGAGCTTCTTCCGACCTCTTTGCTCGCCTTCCTTTTGTATGTCGTTTTCCAATCCTTTGATCTGTTCAAAGAGTTTTTCGATCTGCTTGCTCTTGTGCTGGATCTTTTCCTCAGCCTCGACGAGCTCCCTACCCTGCCGGGCCACTTCCCCTTTGAGCGTGCGTATTTTCTCCTGCAGATTTTTGGTTTCCCCGTCCAGCGCCTTCTGCCGCTGGTTTTTCTGGTGGATGCTTTCCTTGCGCAGCTGCAGCTCGTTCTGCTTGCCGCCCAGCGTTGCTTTCAGGCGGGAGACCTCGCCCACCCATTCCTCGCGCCTTCGCTGGGTGGCGCCCTGCTGTTCCTGCAATGTTTGTTTACTTTCCTGGAGGGCACTGCGCTGCGCCTCTTCCTTTTTTTCCAATGCGACATGATCCTTATCCAGCTTTTCTTTTTCCTGCGTCATGTTCTGAAGGAGAGATTGTATGGAACGGATTTCGCTTCGCAAGGTGTCTTTTTTCTCCTCTGTTTTTTTAACCTGTTCCGCCTCGGCCTGCCGCTGCCCGAGCTGCATCTCCACGGTTTTGATGTGTACCTCGGCCTCGGCCTTCTGGGAACGTAAACGGGATTCGGATTCCCGGAGGGCCTCCAGCTCCCGGAACAATGCGCGCTTCTGCTCGCCAAGCGATTCGGCCTCTTGTTCCAATGCCTTGAGCCGGCTCGCGGCCAGCAGGCTCGTTTTCACCTTTCCACCGGTGATGATCCCGGAGGGCTCGAAAATCTCCCCGGCAAGCGTGACGGCACGGCCATGGCGGGCGAGGTTTCTGGCCTCCTCCATGGTATTTGCCAGCAACGTCGAACCGAAAACGAAATCGATGGCGGATTTTACTTTCGGGGAATATTCAAGGCACTGGGAAACCGGCGGATATCCCTGGACAGCAGGCGAAGGGACGGAACGGACATCCTTTAAGGGAATGAAGGTTACCCGCCCTTCCCGCTGGGATTTCAGTTCGTTAATCAGCTGCATCGCCAGCCGGGCATCTTCCACGACGACGTACAGCAAACGTCCGCCCGCCGCGGCTTCCACTGCCGAAGCGTATTTCGGATCGAACTGGATGAGCTCGGCCACGGTGCCGTATACTCCTTTCCGCTTCGTCCGCTGCAGGTATTGCAAGGCCGGATTGAGCAATGCGGGCGAGGCGCGCATCCGCAGAATGGAAAGCTTCTCTTTCTTCTCCAGCAGGTTCGTATCCAGCCGGGCCAGTTCCACATTCTGTTCTTTCATCTGCGTGAAGGAATCGTCCAGCTGCTTTTCGAGCTGGCGCACCTTCTGTTGCAGCTCTTTTTTAGAGGCCTGCAATTCATCGGAAGGGGAAACGGAAGAAAGATTTTCTTCTACGGACTGCAGTTCGCTTTCCTTCATCCGGAGGATCTCCTGTTTGGATGCGATCTCCGTTTCGCGCGTTATGCGCTGTTCGCGCACCGCCTGCAGCTGTGCGTGCAGTTTTTGCAGCTGGGTTTCCAGTGCGTCCAGCGAAGCGGAAGAGGAATCGGACAGCGGCCTGCTCTGCGCCTCCTTCTGCTGCAGCTGCTGCTG
Source organism: Candidatus Bilamarchaeaceae archaeon (assembly GCA_035289085.1). GTDB lineage: Archaea > Micrarchaeota > Micrarchaeia > Anstonellales > Bilamarchaeaceae > DATDYG01. The sequence goes on from DATDYG010000111.1 coordinate 16,952, forward strand.
GACTTCCCGGATGGTTTTTTCCAGCTGGTGGGTATCGTGCGCTTCCTGGGTGAGCTCTTTCCGGAGAGTGCTGTCCTCTTCCCGGATTTCGCGTAGCCGGACCTGGCTGTCCTCGATGCTTTGGGATTTGGAACCTATCGATGCACGCAGCGTTTCGATCGTCTGGATCAGTCCGGCGGTCTTCTGCCTGGCCTGCAATTCCTGGCTGATCTGGGAGCGCTGCTCTTCGAATTTGGCGATCGTCCGTTCCAGTTCGGCCATTTCTTTCTGCCGGGCAGTGAAGTTGCCGTAGAGGTTTTCGTACTGCTGGACGGCATCGGAAAGGTTTTTTTCATGGGCTTCCACTTCCAGATGCAGCAGGGATGCGCGTGCCTGCTCCACCTGCTTCCGCTCTTTCTGGAAACGCAATGCGTTTTCCCTTTCCTGTCCGAGCTCTTTGAGGTAGGCCAGTCTTTCTCCCATGACGAGCCTTGCGTCCTTGATGCGGCTGCTTACGATATCCAGTTCCTTTATGGCCTCTTTTTTCTTTTCCTCGAAATCCGATATGCCCGCTACATTATCGAGGATGGCCCTCCGCTCCTTGCCGCTCATCTGGACGATGCCCTGAACCTCGCCCTGGGCGATGATGTTCCTTCCGCTGCGGTCCAGGTGGTAGTGCTTGAGCGTCTCGAGGATGGACTGACGGGTGGTGTTTTTGCCGTTTAAACGGTAGCGGATCTTCCCGTCCTTGCGGATCGCGCGGTGGATCTCGTATTTTTCATCGCCGTTGAAGTATAACGTTACCTCGCCGGATTCCGAACCCGCAAAAATGAGATCCCTCACCCTCCGTGCGCGCAGGGAACGCAGGCTGATCTCGCCCAATGCGAAGCGGACGGAATCTACCACGTTGCTTTTCCCCGAGCCGTTCGGCCCGGCCAATGCGATAAAATTCGAGGAGAGCGGGATATCGATGAACCTGAAGGATTTGAAATTCCGTATCTTCAATCGGCCTATGCTTAACACGTGTGCGACACCAGGGAGGAATGTTACAATAGCTACGCTCCGTATTTTTAAATAGTTTTCGCTTCAGGCATCTCCGCCCGGGCCCATTTCCTAAGCTTCCTAATAGCGCGCTTGCAGATCTGATGCGCCCGCTGGGAGCTGATGTGGTCCCTGCCGGAGCTGCCGTTCCAATTGGCGTGGATAAGGGAGGCAATAGCCTTGAAAGGTCTATCCAAAAGATGGTGTTGTACTACAATCTCTCGTTCGACAGGGGAAAGGCGGGTAAGCAGGCGCTCCAGCCTCATTTGCTGCTCCCCTTCTTCTATCGCGTCAATGATAGCATCCCCGTGGCTGCCTTCCACCACCTCGTTAATCCTGAGGTTTGATCCTTCCCTATAAGGTGCATCGAACGGCTTCATGTATAGCGATGCTTTCAGGGTATGCGCGAGCCCGGCGATGTTTTCTTTTTCATCCTCCAGGTCTATCCCCTCTTTCAGGAGCCAGGCTACTCTGTCGGCTACCATCTTCTGGGTTTTGGCCAGTGCATCCAACTCTTCCTGGGTAACCCTACCGTCCAGGTCCTCAATGAATGTTACAGCCCTCTGCCTTATATTAAGGTCGATAGCCAGGCTCTTGGAACCGGACAGACGGGCAAGTTCGGAACGGATGAACTTATATACGCGCTCTCTTATCCAGTAGCGGGCGTAGGTGGTGAACGCAACGCCCCTGGAGGAATCAAATCTGATAGCAGCTTCCATGAGACCGGAATCGGCCGCGTTATAAAGAGCTTGTTGGGGTATCCCATGGTCCTGTGCCATCTGAAACGCCATCATGCGGTGCAGGATCTTCCTGGCAAAGCCCTTGTTGGCTTCCACCATTCGCCCTATTTCCTGCCTGGAACGGGGCTGCGGCAGGGGTTTTGGACGCTCCGGTGGCAGCAATTTAAATGCGGGCTTTGACCGCGGGGCTGGAGGAGCGGCAGGAAGCCGTCTTGTCGCCAGTGCAGGTGCCATATACGGATAGGGTGATTTACATTTTATAAAATAACGTGTAGGATATACTTCCATGGAAATCGAGCTGGATTATACAAAGGACGTGCACGGGAATGCGGCACGCTACTATGAAAAAGCCAAGGAGGCCCGGAAGAAGCGCGAAGGGCTGGAAAAGGCAATTAAAGAAACTGAAAAGGAAATAGAAAAAGCTAAGGAAAAGCAAGAAAGCAAACCTAAGATGAAAGTTAAACGCGAGAAAAAATACTATGAGAAATTCCACTGGTTTTTCACTTCGGAAGGAAAGCTGGTTATCGGCGGAAAGAATGCACAGCAAAACGACCTTTTGGTGAGCCGCCACATGGAAGATAACGATTTGTTTTTCCATGCGGACATCCAGGGAGGGAGTGCGGTTGTTTTGAAGGAGGGAATAAAAGCAAGCAAAGAAGAAAAACTGGAAGCCGCGCAATTCGCTGCCAGTTTTTCCAATGCATGGAAGAATGGCAATGCCGCGGTTGACGTATACGCAGTTCGCAGATCGCAACTCGCAAAACACATTAGTGGAGGATATGTCGGTGCGGGAGGGTTTGCGATCCAGGGAGAAAGGGAGTGGTTTAAGGGAACGGCACTAGGCCTGAAAATCGGTAAAGGGAAGGAAATGGTGGAAATCCTTCCGGAAAAAAGCAATCGCAGCCTGGATGCCGGCGTACACCTTTTCCCTGCCGCCACCGGAAAAGAAAAGGGATCCCTAGCTAAATCCCTGGCCAAACGATTTAATGCAGATGTAGACGAGCTGCTACAGATTTTGCCTTCGGGAAAAACCAAGACAAGGATTAGTTAATCCAAAATAGAGATTTTTTATTCCCATGCATACATCACCTTTTTAAATTTGCACTGCGAAGTTTCATTCTGGGTCAAACGTGAAAGCGGTATTGATTTGGAAAGATGGAACGATTTTGTATGGGAAAGGATTCGGGGCCCAGACCACGCAGATAGGCGAACTGGTTTTTAACACTTCGATGATCGGCTACCAGGAGGCATTGACCGATCCGAGTTATGCCGGGCAGATTCTGACCATGAGCTATCCGTTAATAGGAAATTATGGCATTAATGAAAAGGAATACGAAAGCAAAGCGGTCCATGTGGAAGGCTATGTGGTTCGTGAAGCATCCTCGGAAGGCGAACACCGCGAGAGCTTTGAAAATTTGGATGCTTTCCTGAAAGAATTTAACGTTCCGGGAATAGAAGGGATTGATACCCGGTACATCGTACGGAAATTACGGACGGGAGGAGTGATGCCCGCATTGCTCGCGACGTACGAAAACAGCATGGACGTGAAAAAGCTGCGGGAGGAACTGGAAAAATTCGATTATGGGAATGTGGATTTCGTAGAAAAGGTTACGCGGAAAACGCCGGAGACGTATGGCAAGGGAAGGACGGTCGTGCTGATCGATTTGGGGGTAAAGATGGGAATTGTCCGGGAGCTGGTGGAGCGGAACGTGCGGGTGGTTGTGCTTCCTTCGTTTGCAAGCCTGGAGGAAATCGAAAGATACGAACCGGCCGGCATAGTAATTTCCAACGGGCCAGGGGACCCGGGCATCTTGACGGGTATCCATGCGCTCATCCGGAAACTGGCAGAAAAGGATTATCCTTTGATGGGCATTTGCCTGGGGCACCAGGTATTGGCCCATGCGTTTGGCGGGAAGACGTTTAAACTGAAATTCGGCCATCGCGGATCCAACCATCCGGTACTGGATAAGCTGCAGAATAAGATTGCGATCACTACCCAGAACCACGGCTATGCAGTGGATAAAGCACTGCCGAAGAATTTTGAGCTTACGCACGTTAATGTCAATGATGGGACGGTGGAAGGGATGCAACATGCGGATAAACCCGTCTTTTCCGTGCAATACCATCCCGAATCTTCCCCCGGCCCGCGCGATTCGAAATACTTATTTGATGAGTTTTTAAAAATGTTATGAGGTGAAGATATGTTTAATGGATGCAAGAAATGCGGAATTCCGCTGATATCGGTTAACAGCTGTATAGAAGTTCCAGAATTTTCAAAACTTGCAAAAATGAAAAAGATTAATTATGAATTTGGGGAACCGTTAGAGCACCCTATAACTTCAAAATGCGTAAAATGCAATAATGAGTTCGAGGTTTCTCCAGCTAAACTTACTCCATCCTGTCCAAAATGCCATCTTCTTATTATTGATAACGGATGCGCTATGATTGACGATCTTGCCAACATGGAAAAGAACAAACAGATAAATTTTATCTGTGGCAAAACCGCACCTGAAATTCAGATAACATGTGTTGGTTGCGGTCTTAAATTTTTTTATAATAGAAACACGAATAGGGTGGTAAAATGAAAAATTTTATTGCGATAGCGGAAACCAGCAGGAAGGAACTGGAAGCGCTCTTTGCAGAAACGGACAAGATACGGGATAAAACGGTTGCAGCAAGAGGGCTTACCGCTGCACTGTTGTTCAACATGCCGTCCACGCGGACGCTGGTATCCTTTGAGGCGGCACTGGAACAGCTGGGAATCGCATCCGCGCATTTGAATTACGTGTTCAGCCAGATGATACGCGGAGAGGAGATGCAGGACACGGCCCGGGCATTAAGCCAGTATGTCTGTGCAACGATTGCGCGGCTGAACGACCACAGGCTTATGGCGGTGCTGGCAAAGGACAGCGAGGTGCCGGTAATCAACGCGGCCACACCCGAGGAACACCCCTGCCAGGCATTGGCCGATTTATACACATTACACAGGAAGAAAAAGCTGAAAGGGAACATGGTGATCGTGGGCGATCCCGCCAACAATGTAACCAATTCGCTGTTGGCAGGTGCCAGTCTGTTCGGGATGAAGATCACGCTGTTGGTGCCCAGAGGATATGCACCGGTGGAAAAATATCTTGCCCGGGCAAAGAAGAACGCCGAAGTGACGATTGCGCATGAGATCGCTTGTGTAAAAGAGGCGGATGTCATCTATGCGACCGGCTGGGTAAGGGAACTGCCAGAGCAGGAATCCCCGCTCCATCTGAAGAGCTTCTCGGCTTACCAGGTGGATGAGGCCATGCTGAAGCAGGCGCCGGACGACGTAGCCGTTATGCATCCGCTGCCCGCGTTCCGCGGACTGGAAATTTCCAATGAAGTATTGGATGGGAAAAATTCCATCGTATGGGAGCAGAGCAAGAACCGCTTATACGTACAGAAGGCGTTGCTGAAGACGCTCCTATCGCTCTGATCGTTATGAAAAAGGTGCTGGTAATTGGTTCTGGACCGATAGTCATAGGCCAGTCGGCCGAGTTCGACTATTCCGGAACGCAGGCATGCACCGCCCTGCGCGAGGAAGGATTGAAGGTAGTTTTGGTGAATTCCAATCCGGCTACCATTCAAACGGATCCGGAGATCGCGGATCGGACTTACATCGAACCGTTGAACGTTTCCGTATTGGAACAGGTCATTGCATTGGAAAAACCCGAAGGAATTCTGGCAACGGTGGGTGGGCAAACTGCATTAAACTTGGCAATGGAGCTGCATAAAAATGGCGTATTGAAAAAATACCATGTAAAATTTTTGGGCACTGCCGCGCAAGCAATAGAACGTGCTGAAAGTCGTGAAGAGTTTGTAAAAACCATGAAAAAGGCAAATGTTGCTACGCTTCCAGGAAAGGTGGTGAAGAATATTGAGGAAGGGCTCGGCTTTGCCAGAGATATTAATTATCCCATTGTGATTCGACCATCTTATACTTTGGGCGGGACCGGCGGAGGGATAGCCCATAATGAAAGTGAATTGAAAAATATTCTTTCTTCTGCATTAAGATTGAGCGCAACGCATGAAGCGCTCCTGGAAAAAAGCGTTATTGGCTGGGGAGAATTTGAATATGAAGTTATCCGGGATAGTCATGATAATGCGGCGATCATATGCAACATGGAGAATATCGATCCCATGGGCATCCATACCGGGGAAAGCATGGTGGTTGCTCCTT